>JADFPM010000053.1 GCA_022562335.1 Chloroflexota bacterium | reverse complement strand
TCAGCAACCTAGCCGGTATCAGGTTCCCCGACGGCGTTTCCGACCCGGTGGTCAGCCGCATTGCCACGGACATCTTCCCGGTGATGCAGCTGAGCGTCCTGGGGGAACGGGACATACCTTCGTTGCAGCGGGTGGTGGACAATCTGATCGTGCCCGCCATCGAACGTGTTGACGGTGTGTTCCAGGCCGGCGTCATCGGCAGGATTGACGAACAGGTCTCCATCAAGGCGGACCCCGATAAGCTGGAAGACCTGGGTTTGACCCTATCCCAGGTAGCGGCCGCTCTTTCGGACAACAATATCAGCCTGCCCGCTGGGAGCATAGACGACGGAAATGCCTCTTACCCGGTACGAACTTCCCACAAACTGGGATCACTACAAGAATTTCGGGACCTGGTGATCGGATTTGAAAAGGACGGCTCGGGGATACTCATCAGCCGTCCCATCAAGCTTTCAGACGTGGCCCAAGTCGAGATCAGCACGGAAAAGGCCAGGCAAATCTCCCGCACCAACGGCAAGCCCAGCCTGGGGATCGTGGTCATAAAAGAACCCGATGCCAACACGGTGGACGTGACGGAGGGTGTCCTGGAATCCTTGGAGCATGTTCAAGGGCTCCCTCCCGACGTGGAAATCATCACCATTACCAATGACGGTCCCGAGGTCAAGAGCCAGCTGGACACACTGCTCAATGAAGGTCTCCTGGGCTTTTTCTTTGCAATAAGCGTGGTATTCATCTTTCTGGCCAATATTCGGCCCGGGTTGATTCGGGGCATCACCCTGGCACTGCGGCCCACTTTGATCATAGGGATCTCCATCCCCTTGAGCATTCTCACCGGCGTCCTGATAATGGGTTTTACCGACCTCAGCTTGAACTTCATGACGCTGGCCGGCCTGGCCATAGCGGTGGGCAGGGTAGTGGACGACAGCATTGTGGTGCTGGAGAACATGTACCGCCACCTGCAGGCGGGGGAAGAGCGCATCCAGGCGGCGGTGGAGGGGACCCGGGAGGTGGGCGCGGCGATCATTGCCTCCACCCTGACCACCGTGGTGGTATTTGTGCCTCTGGCGTTCATTCAGGGATTGGTTGGGGCCTTTTTCTCGCCCTTCGCGATGTCGGTCAGCTTTGCTCTTCTGGCGTCAACGCTGGTGGCGCTGACCGCAGTGCCCACCCTGGGGGTCGTGCTGCTTCGGAGAGGAGATTTTCCCGATTCAGACGCCACCGATGCAGACGGCACTGGGGGCGTTGGGCAGGCATCGGGGATTCAAATGGGGTTCTCCCAGCGGGTCTATGCTTCGGCCCTGGTTTGGACATTGGGCCATAAATTTCTCACAATCCTGGCGGCGGTGGCGATAACCGTGGCCAGCTTGGGTCTTACCCTGATCATCCCGACGACCCTATTCCCCGCAGGAACGCCCCAGTTCATAACCATCGACCTGGAACTTCCCACCGGAACTTCGGTGACCAATACCTACCGGCAGGTTTTAAAGGTGGAGGAGGTATTGGAGGAGTTCCGTAGCCGAGGAATGGTGGAGGCCTACATGGCCTTCTTGGGCTCGTCGACCGAGAATTTCGCAGGCGGCGGGACCGGCGGGTTCCATTTGGCCGGGGTCGTCGTGACACTGGCCGAAGATGTGCCAAAGAGCATCACCGAAGATATAAGAAAGTTGCTTCCCGGTGATGAAGAGACCACCATAACCGTGGCTGAAATCTCCGGGGGGCCGCCCACCGATCAATTGGAGGTCACCGTCACGGGCAGTAAATTCTCATCCATCTCAAGCGCCGCAAAACAGGTCCAGGCCCAGGTGGAGTCCATCGAAGGAGTGATAAACGTAAGCAGCGACGTCAGTTCCGCCCGGCAAGAGGTGTCCATCGAGGTGGACCCCCAAATGGCGGCCGAGTTCGGCCTCAGCGTCAGCGCGGTGGCCCTGCAGGTCAACCGGTATCTGGTGGGCGAGGTCGTTTCCCAAGTGGATTTGGAAGACGTCACCATGGACGTGGTGCTCACGGGTCTTCGGGGTGATACCGATGCCATCGATAAGTTAAGCGGGCTGGCCATCCAGGGACCCTTTGGCAATGTAAGACTTGGAAGTATCAGCCGGATCGCCTTGGAAGGGGGTCCGGTAACCATCAGCCGTTTCGACAGAGAACGATCGGCCAGGATAACCGGGGACATCATCGCCGAGGACACCAAAGCCGTGGGCAATGAGCTTGAAAAGAGGATTGCGGCCCTCGACCTGCCCCCCGGGGTTAGCGTCAAGACCGGCGGCATATTCACACAGATCACCGAGGGGTTTGAGGACGTGTTCACCGCCATGGCCGTGGGCGTGATCCTGGTCTACCTGGTGATGGTGGCCAGTCTCGGGTCGCTGCGAAACCCCTTGGTGGTCGTCATCTGCCTGCCCTTGGCGGTGGTGGGAGCGTTGAGCGCCCTGGCGGTCACCGACCGGACCCTCAGCCTGTCCGCGCTTATGGGTCTCTTGTTGCTCATCGGCGTGGTGGTGACCAACGCCATCGTATTGATCACCTTCGTGGAGCAATTAAGAGAAAGGGGCTACGGGGTATACGACGCTCTGCTGGAAGGAGGTCAGGTCAGGTTGAGGCCCATTCTCATGACGGCTTTCACCACCATATTCGCCCTGATGCCCCTGGCATTTTCGACTTCCGATAATTCCGGGATCATCGGCGCTGAATTGGCTACGGTGGTCATCGGCGGGCTGGTTAGCTCCACGTTTTTGACGCTGATAGTGGTGCCCGTGGTATATACCCTGGCCCACGAATCGGTGCCCAACGCCCTGGCACGTCTTGGTTCGGCTGTGGTCCGCTTGAACCCGCTGCGGCAGACGGCAGACCCCCAAACGGGTGGCCCCCAGGCTGGGAACCCTTAAAGTGACGGCCCTTCATGACCGCCGAGGCTAAGATCAAAGGGTAGGATCAAAGGATTGGATTTTGACCTTGAGCATGTTTAAAAAGCCGGCCAGGTTCCGGCTCAAGGAAACCGGATACCGGCCGTTTTTGGCGGTTTTGTTGGCGGCGTTGATGTTGGCGGCCTGCGGCAGGTCCGACGCCGCCGGCCAGGCAGACGCCGAAGGCTCCGGTTCCAACGCCGACTCTATCGCCGGTTCTTTCGATGTCAGCGACAATGCGGCCCTGGTCCCCGTGGACGGCATACTTGGTTTTCTGATCCGGGAGGAATTGACCTTTGGCGTGGCCGGGAAAGTGGGGGATATATCGGTGGTTACCGGCCAAAGAGTGATTGCAGGAGAGGTTCTGGCAACCCTGGACGCCACCACCGTCGCCAAGCTGGAAAGGCTCTATTCCCAACAAAGCGTCAGCCTGGATCAGGCCCAGGAGGACCTGGACGATTTTCAACGAAAGCATCAACAGGAAATGGCCCAGGCAAAGCAAAAAGAGGCTAAAGCCGGGGTGGCCCAAGACCTGGCGGTGCAGTCTCTAAATGCATCTCAGTTCGACTTCGACCTCAAGTTAGCCCGGTCCCTTCAGCGCCAAGCCAAAGCTGAGTTGGACCTTGACCAAGCCCAGGAAGACCTGGTTGACTTCCAACTGGACTCGGCCCGGGAACTGGCCCTGGCCCAACAGAAACGGGCCGCCGCCGAACTATCGTTGGATGGCGCTTTGGACGACCTGGCCAACCTCGGCCTGGATTACAGCCAGGACCTGGCGGCGGCATTGCAGAGGGTGGCCGACGCCGAACTGGCGGCCGACCGGGCTGCGGAAGATCTGGCCGGCTTTCAAAGGGATTACCAACAAGCGTTGGCCAAGGCCCGCCGCGTCACGGCCGATGCCGAACTGGCGTTGGAACAAGCGCTGGACGATCTGCAAGACCATTCCCCTACCCGTGCCGATGATCTGTCCAAAGCCCTTCAAGCCAAGGTCGACGCCGAAGATGCCCTTCGGTCCGCACGCCTGGCCCTTGACGATTTTGAAGGCGGTCGGACGGTCCAACTGGCCCTGGTGGATCAGACGGTGGTCAACGCCGTCAAAGACCATAAAGATGCCGATGACGCGCTGAAGGACTTTGTTTTGGAGCAGGTAGTGGCGCCCAACCCGGCCGGCGGCGTCTCCAGCACCCTGGCGAAACTTCAAGCCGCCGAAGTATCGGCCAGCGATGCCCTTACCCTGGCCAGGGCCGACCGCGCCAGGCTGGGTCTGATCACAGGAAGTCTGGAATGCCGGGAATTCCAGTCCGCGCCATTGCGGGACCGGTGCCAGCGGCTTGCCACCGGCATCGACCTGGCCCAGGCCAACCTGGACAAGACCAAGCGCGACCTGGCGGACCTGCAGGACCCATCCGGAAGCGATCCTGAAACCAAGGGGCAGGAAACACTGGAATTGCAACAACTGCGTGCCAATATAGATGTGTCCAGGGCCAACCTGAACGTGGCCCTCAAGGACCTCGACGACTTGGAGGAAGGCCCCGACGCGTTGGAAAGAAGCCGGCTTGCATCGGTTGTGGACCTGGCCGAGGCTACCCTTAAAACCGCCCGGCAGGCCCTGGATGATACGCGGGTCAGCATCAACACCATGGAGATCACCCGTCAACAGGAAGCCGTAGAGACGGCCATGGCACGATTATCCCAGGCTATCGAAGCCCTGGCATCTGCCGGCACGGCCGGCGATCTAGCTGGACAGCAGGCTAAACAGGATGCGCTGGCCAGCGCTGAAGCGGGCCTGGCCACCGAGGAGAAAACCTTGGCGGCCATCGAATCGGGCGCCGACCCCCTGGAGGTGGCCTCGGTTGAATCTCGAGTCCGTCTCTTGACCGAGGACCTGACCGGCGCCGGCCGGGAATTGAATAGATTGTCCAGCGGTCCCGACCCATTGAAACGAGCGGTGTTGGAAGCCGGCTTGGCGGCCGCTCAAAGCGCGCTGGCCCAAGCCGAGGACAACCTGGCCGTATTGAAAGACGGACAAGACCTCTTGGAGTCAGCCCTGCGGGAAAAAGAGGTCCAACTGGCCACGGAAGGCCTGATCGAGGCCGAGAAGGATTCCCGGAAACTTGCCCAGGGCCCCGACGCCATAGACCTGGCGTTGTTGGAAGCCCACGTGTCCCAGGCTAGAGCGGCCCTGGACGACGCCCGGGAAGATTTGGCTGCCGCCACCATGCGGGCTCCCTTTGCCGGGACGGTTGCCAGGATCAACGTGGACCCGGATGACGACGTAACCGGCGAATCACGGATCATTGAAATAATAGACCCGACTATCCTGGAAATCCGTGGGGCGGTGGAAGGGTCCGAAGTCTCCCGGATCCGGGAGGGCGCCCGGGCTCGGGTGACCATCGAATCCATGCCCGGCCAAGAATTCACCGGCGCCGTGACCATGATCTCCGCCTCTCCCAGGACCGAAAGGGGAGTGGTCACCTATCCGGTTGTGGTGCGCGTGGACCTGCCCCAGGGCGTGGAAGCCCCGTTGCGGATCAGCGCGGTGACGGTAGACGTTATTGCCGGAGAACCCTCCCAGTGATTATAATCTAGGCCCTGGAATCAACCTTTACCGGAGGTCATCATGGTCAGGTTGGGCGGCGTGGCATCCACATCCCACATGACGGTGTTCCAGGGCCTGGAAGAGCTTTTTAGCGCCCGGGGGATTCAGATGGACTGGGTGCTTTACTCCGACTATGACGCCATGATCGACGCCTTCGTGTCAGGCGACATAGACCTGGCCTGGAACGGCCCCCTGGGCTACGTGAAGATCAAAAGGCTCATCAGCCGGCCTTGCAGCGTGATTGCCATGCGGGACGTGGACATCAATTTCATGACCCATTTCATCACCCGGCATGACTCGGACATCTCCACCGTGGAAGACCTGAAGGGAAAGAGTTTTGCCTTTGGCCGCCGCTCATCGGAGCAGGCGGGGCTGCTGCCCCTCCATTTTTTGAAAGAGCTTGGGATAAACCCCAAGGAAGACCTATCGTTGGCCACCTTTTACGAAGAGCGCGAGTCACAGACCCGGTCAGATGAGAGGGACGTGGTGGAACGGGTCTTGAGCGGAGAGTACGACGCCGGTTCGGTCAGCCAGCGGGCGCTGGAAGTGATGGCGGGGGAAGGCCTGTTGCACCCCGGCCAGGTCCGTATCTTCTGGACCAGCCCCGGGTATAGCCACTGCTGCTTCACCGCCCAGGGAGACATGGACCAGAGTCTGTACCGCGAGGTGGAGCAGGCCTTCTTGGCTGTCGACTATGACCACCCGCTGGGGAAAACGGTTTTGGACGCCGAAGGATGTACATCTTTCGTGCCAGGGGTCACTGAAGGGTGGGAGATCATAGAGCAGGCCGCGGTGGCCGAAGGTCTGGTCTAAGCAACCATCTCAAAACCGTCTATCCAAGATGAAAAATCCTTCGACGGGCTCAGGATGAGCGGAATGAAATTTCCTTCCGGGCGCCTCCGTCCGTTCGTGGTGAGCTTGTCGAACCATCCTTTTAGTTCGACACTATATCCTGATCCCGGTAGAAGTTAATTCTCTTGAGGCTCGTCGGGCATGTTCTGGAGTATGTCCTCCAGGGTTTTGTCCAATTCCGGGTCCAGCTCCACGGCTTCCTCAAAGGGCGTCACCACGTAGTCTGTTCTGGCCCGGTCTATGATCTCTTTGGCTTTGGGATTGGAGGCCCCGATGCGTTCCAAGGTCTCCCGCAACTCCTCCGACTCGGTTTCTCCCAACGACATCAACTCCCCCAGGTCTATTTCCAGCTTGAACATGGATTTCAGACGTTTCATGATGGCGTAAAACGCGCGGTGGTCCCTGGGGATGCCGATGGGGTCGTTCTTGCTGCTCAAAAACGGGTACATGGGTGCCATCGCGCCCAAGCGGAACACGTCGAGGTCGGGGTGTTCGTGGTGGGCGATGGTGTTCAGGGCCATGCCGATGGTGGGTCCGTTTCTGCCCTGGCTGCCGTAGTTGGAGAACCTTAGACCGTATTTCTGCAGATCTTCCTTCATCCTGGGCTGGCTGAAGATACAGCTGACGTTTCGCTCCAATTCCGGCGGGGCAGCCCCGTTATAACCTTCTACCGCCACCGTTCGTTGGATACCCAGTTCTCTCACGGCCTGGAAAAACGCCTGTCCATATACGTCGATACGGAACCAGGGCTCTTCACCCAGAAAGATTATCAGCCCGTTGCCCGCATCATAGAAATAGTTCCTGCGGTGCATATCACGGGTGGGCAGGCCGTCTTGGTATGCCACCCTGGGCCGGTAAGCGTCGTGGGTTCCGGGGACCTGAAAGGGATAGCATTGCCGGGAAACCTCTTCCCCAAACTCGCCGATCTCCCTGGCGTTCAACTTATCGATGAGGTACCGGGGAAGACCGCTGGAAATGGAACCGCCGTCGGACCATTGCCGTCTCCAGCCGGCGATCAAGTATTGGGCCGCTGGTTTTTCCTTCAGGACCACAAGTTGGTTGTCCATCGGGTAAATCTCCTTGCCAAAACCCAGACCGGACCGAAATCCAGACCGGGAAAACGATCCCATCGGGAATCAGGCAATTTTCATTCTGACAGAGGCCGCCTAGGAACGCAAACCGTGTCAGGGGTGATTGACTGGAACCAGCCCTTTTTCTACGACAACCTCAGGCCGCGCCGGGACTTGTTATCCCGCGTCTTGGTTGTCATATAATCGAATGCGCTGGAATCTTCTCATGCAAAATCTGACTATTCAGGTGAAACCAGATGGAAATAACTAGGAAAAATTACGAAGGGATACCGATGCAAAAAGGCACCCATCCCCAAGCGGTGCGGGTGGGCAACTTTTTGTTTCTTTCGGGCGCGCTGGCCAGGGACACCGATGCCGAATTCGGAGACATCGGCCAGCAAACCGAGGCCATCTTTCAGCGGATCAAACATATAGTGGAAAAGGAAGGCGGGACCTTGGACAACGTGGTGAAGATCACCAACTTCGTCATGGACAACTCGCCCGCCGCCACCGAGGCCACTCAGGCCGTCAGGGTGAGATTCTTCGGGGATAATCTGCCGGCCAGCACCCGCGTGAGAGTAGCCGCGCTGGCGGAACCCCATCTGCTCATAGAGATAGACGCCATCGCGGTGCTAGACGATTAGCCGCATTAGAAACTATCCAGGGGAAAAGGAAATGGCTTACAACGAAGAACTGGCTTTGCGCATCCGGGTTGCTCTGGGCGGGCATGACGGCGTTGTCGAACAAAAGATGTTCGGCGGCATCGCCTTCATGCTGAAGGGCAATATGTGCGTAGGCGTCACCGGCGATGATCTGATGGTCCGGGTGGGCGCCGGCGGCCTGGAAGACGCCCTGGCCCAACCCCACGCCCGGCCCATGGATTTCACCGGGCGGCCCATGAAGGGCTTTGTCTACGTTGACTCGGCAGGGACGGGAAAAGACGATTCCCTTGAACAGTGGGTCCAGCGCGGCGCGGCCTTCGCTGAATCGCTGCCGGCCAAATGAGTAAAGCCAAAGTTGTATTTGAAGCGCATGGAGAGAACTATATGACAACCAACGAGATACCCCTGGCCCAAGAGATCGGGCGCGTGCCTTCCATGATCGTGGCCCTGGACGCTGAGGAGGAACGGCGGTTCCAGACACTGGAAGAAGAAGCCGTGATGGTGGACATCCACCAACACCCGTTCGTATGCCCCGAAGATATGGGCCGGCTGATCGAACTACTGCGGAGCAACAAATACAAGTGGGGTTACCAGGCGGTCAAGCACGGCGGCTGGGCGGCGGTGACCACCTCCAACGCCTTTCGCGGATTCGTGAATACCCACGATATGTCATATACGCGGTTCGAGGACCTGCAGACCGAAGTGGCCCTTATGCTTTCAGACTTGAGCCAGACCGACCAGGCGGTATTGGTGACCAACGCCGATGAGATCGAAGCCGCCAAACAGCAGGGCGTGGTGGGTTTCTTGCCCACGCTGGAGCACCTGGCCATAGGCAGCGAACTGGAACACATCGACATGTTCTACGCCATGGGGGTCCGGTTGGCCGGGCTGACCTACAACCGGAAGAATTTCATCGGCGACGGCCAGAACGAGCGCAACGACGGAGGTCTCAGCGAGTTCGGCATCGAGGTGGTGGACCGCATGAACCGGCTGGGGATGGCCATCGACGTGTCCCACGCGTCTTTCCAAACCGCCATGGACGCCATCCACTTCTCCCAGGTCCCCATATCGTTCAGCCACAACGCGGCCTACACCCTGCGCCCCACCTCCAGGACCAGAAACGACCAAGAGTTGAAGGCCTGCGCCGATAAGGGCGGCATCATCGCCATCACCGCGGTGCCCAACGCATTGAGCGACGACCCGGAGCAGGACATCGATTGCGTGCTGGACCACTACGATTACATGGTGAACCTGGTGGGTGTGGACCACGTGGGCATCGGGACCGACACCAACATCGGCGACCACGTGGCGTTCCACCGGGTCATGCTGGGCAGGGACCCCAGCCAGCTGCCGGCGCCCTACCTCAACGGCCTGGAATCCCCCGCCGACGGCAAGAACATCATCCGCGGATTGATCGGCCGGGGTTATTCCGACACCGACGTTAAAAAGCTGGTGGGCGGCAACGCCCTGGAGTTCTTCCGCCGGGTGATGGCTTAGTCCTTCCTACCCTATGACCTGGCCCGATGACCTGGCGCCAGGTAACAAAAAGCACCGGTTTTTAGCCGGTGCTTTTCAACAGCCTACCCTTGGGCAAAAAAAGAGCCCCAACAACTTTTTGTTGAGACTGCAGAGCATTATACCACAAACACTCTACAACATGCAATAGTTTACGCACAGATCCAAAGTTTCGATTTTTTCGGCCTTGGAACGTAAAAAACCCGTCGGACAGCATCACGTTTGAGTGCCGCCGCCGGGCGAAGACCTAAATTCGCCATCGCAGATGCCGGTTTACCCGGGAGTAGGCAACAAAAAAGCCCCGGCCACCAACCGGGGCTAACGCCTAGATTCGCCTTGGGCAAAAAAAGAGCCCCAACAACCTTTTGTTGAGACTTGCAATATTATACCACAAACATGTTTCAACATGCAATAGTTTACGCACAGATCCAAAGTTTCGATTTTTTGCGGCCTTGGGCCGATGCCTCCCCCGAGGGATTAAAAGGAACCGGCGCCGGATGGGGTAGAATAGCGCTGCTAAATCGAGAATACGAAAGCGGAGTGCAGGAGGAGATAATGCCAGATTTGAATCCACTGGCGGCGTCGGTGGGCGAACTGCTGAAGCAACGGGGTGACACCATAGGGGTGACCGAGTCGTCCTGCGGCGGCCTGATATCGGCCGCTTTGGTCTCGGTTCCTGGAGCGTCGGCCTACTATCGGGGCGGGGTGGTCTCGTACACCCGGGTGGCCCACAAGGCGTTGCTGGGAGTGCCCGACAGCGCCATGGAAGGGATAAGGGCAAGCTCGGAGCCCTACGCCGAACTCAACTCCCGCACCGTGCGGGAAGCCATGGACACCACCTGGGCGTTGAGCGAGACCGGCGCCAGCGGCCCCACCGGCAACCGGTATGGGGATTCGGCGGGCCATGCCTGTTTCGCCGTGGCCGGCCCGGTGGAAAAATCCCTCACCGTGGAGACGGGCAGCGCGGACCGGGAGGCCAACATGTGGGCCTTTGCCCAGGCGGCGCTGGGATTGCTTGAAGAGTGCATCAAAGAGGCGCGGTGAGAAATAAACCCGTTTTCCCATGGCACCCATCCCTGCCTGATCCGTTCGATGGGCGCAGGTCCCATGCCTGAGATCGAAGCCAAGCTAGCCGCTATGGGCCACCGGTTGCCTCCGCCGCCGGAGCCGGTGGGCAATTACCTGGCCGCCTCCCGCAGCGGGAACATCATGTGGATGGCCGGGGTGGGTTCGCGGCGGGACGACGGGACCAGGATCACCGGCAAGCTGGGCGCCGGCCTCACCACGGACCAGGGTTATGAAGCGGCCCGCTGGTGCGCGTTGAACCTGTTGGCCCGCATGAAGGCGGAACTGGGTGACCTGGACCGGGTCAGCCGCATTCTAAAGGTGGTGGGCTTCGTGAACAGCGCGCCCGATTTTGGGGAGCAGGCCAAAGTGGTGGACGGCGCGTCTGACCTGTTCGTCGAGCTATTTGGCGAGCATGGCCGTCATAGCCGGTCGGCCCCCGGCATGGCCGCCCTGCCCGGCGGCACGGCGGTGATCGTCGAATGCGTGGTGGAAGTGGCGGACGCGTAGGGGACTCTGGCCTGGGTCTCGTTGACCGCTGGCGCAGCCGATCAAAAAAGAATAACGCCCCTTGAACCAATTTGGTTCAAGGGGCGTTTCGTGACTTGGGCCAATGATCTCGGCTCGGTTGCCGCTTAGCTACACCTTGCCGTAGCGATTGTAGAACCGTACCGCGTTATCCCAGAAGAGCTTCTTTTTAGCGCTTTCCGGGATCCCGGACCAGGCCATGACAGTCTCCACCGAGATGGGAAACCAGCTTTCGCCATGGGGATAGTCCGACGCGTACATAAGGATGTCCTCACCCAACTGGTCGATGACGCTCTGGGTGACCGCTTCTCCCTCGGACATCTCGATGCTCTGGAAATAACGTCCGCTCAGGACGTAATCCGTGGGCAGTTGCTTCAAATCAGGCAGCGCCGAAGGGATGGAGTGGACGTGTTCGTCCAAGCGCTTGATCCAGAACGGCAGCCAGCCGTGCCCGGCTTCCAGCACGCCTAGCCTCAGGTCTGGATAGCGGTCCAAGACCCCGCCTCCGATGACCGAGGCCATGTTGCGCATGCCGCACCACGGGTGAGCCGCCGAGCGTTGCAGCCAAAGGTTGTCCCAGGTGTCCAGTCCTCCGGGCGCGTAGGGCGGCGCCACGGTGAAGGTGTGCAGCACCACCGAGAGGTCGTATTCGGCGGCGGCGGCGTAGATGGGCTCCAGGTCTGGATGGTCCAGGGGCTTGCCGTAGGGGGCGTAAACGAAAATACCCATGGGCCACGACGACTTGCCCCACTGGTTTATCTCGGAGACGGCCGCTTCCGGGTCCCGGCCCGAGCACAGGATCACGCCGGTCAGCCGGTCCTTGAACGGTCCGCAGAAATCCTCCATCCACCGGTGGTATGCGGAATACATGGAGTTTTCGATGGCCAGGTCCGGCTGGGACGTCCAAACGCCAAACCA
>JADFPM010000052.1 GCA_022562335.1 Chloroflexota bacterium | reverse complement strand
TATCTGTCGTTGACACCAGGAACCCTGTCGCGGGCCAGGCACTTGGCCCTGGGCGATGAGATGGGCCGGCCCAATGGTTCCGGATTTTGAGATACCTGGAAGAGAGGGCCGTGGCCCCTTACCGCTCCCAGGGCATCTATGTCAACGTCGCCATCTTCGCGGACTCGATTCACTGGCTGCTCGGAAATCCTGTAGACCCGTTCGTCGATATCTTCGCCCTGGGACGCATCCCGGGCTGGACTCTTCGGTGCGTGAAACAGTACAGAGACAATATTTTGATGGGGCTCATGCTTGAATATACCAGCCCGATGGACCTGGAGTGCTTCCCCTTCGAGCAGCGGGACCGGCCGGCTTTGATTCTGCAAGCGGCCCACTGAGGGGTTTGCTGTTGGAGTACTGCTTACTCTTCCGCCAAGGGCTTGACGGCGACTCGCAAGGGCTTGACGGCGACTCGCAGGAGGGCATCGTGTCTTCCAACTGCAACAGGACCACTGCAGAATTCGTCCAACCTCCATAGCCATCCGCGCCGTCAACAATCCACTATCGACTTGACGGACAAGTCTGAGGGGCCGGGCTGGATTCTGTGCCCCGAAGCATCAACATGCGTATTGGCGCAAAGCAGGTTTCATCGCCCATGTCTTCCCTTAATTACAATGGCAAATTCGGGAAAATCAGACGAGTTGGCCGTATCTTTCAGATTCACTCTATCCATCCCGTGATAGTCAGCGGGGCAATGCCCATTGGCTCTTGAAATGCGAGCCGAATGGCTCTGTGTGATGTTAAACCGGGAAAATACGATATTAGGCAACAAATAATATCAGTTGTTGTGGGGTTTCGGCTGAGTCTTGGACCGGTGCCATGTGGCCGATTGCTTTGAGCGGTTGATGCAAATTGATTTGGTCTGACAGCAAGCTAAACAATCGAATAACAAGGAGTCAGAAATCGTAACGTCGGACGGAGGCCCGCCATGCAACACTCGGTCAAGTTCAAACCAACGGTCTCGCGAATCTCAATGATTGGAGTGATCATGTCGCTGCTCTTGGCGGTGGGCTGCGGCGCTGCCGCCACGCCAGTGGTGGTGGAAAAGGAAGTGGTGAAGGAAGTCGAGAGGGTGGTGGTTGCGACCTCTACACCAACGCCAACGCAGGTGTCGGCAGAGGTCAGGCGAGAGGTGGACAAGCTGGTCGTAATGCAGATGACCCTTGGCAATGAGCAATGGAACCCCAAGTGGGACACCACCAACAACGACCTGTGGTGGCGGCCATTGCACGCCCGGTTGATCTCCGCCACCCACGACCTCAAGTTAGACCCGGAGAACAGCATCGTTAGCTACTGGGAGTTGACGGATGGAGGCCTGGGCTGGGAGTTCACCATCAGGGATGGGGTGAAGTTCCACAACGGCGAGGAGCTGAACGTCGACGATGCCATCTTCAGCCAGCGGATGAATGTCAGCGAGGAAGCCGCTTCCGTCATCAAAGTGCGCTGGGCCCGGGCAATGGAACAGCATGCCACAAAGACTGGTCCCAACTCGTTCAAGATACTCTTTAAGGAGCCCGCTCCCGCTTATCTTGTCAATGGGATGGCAGAGATCGAACCAAACTCCAGCGGGGTCGTCTTCTCCAAGGACTACTACGAGAGTGTCGGAGAGGACGGGTTTCAAGCTAACCCCAGCCCTGGGACGGCAGGCCCCTTCAACATGGTGGGATACACGGCCAAGGTGGAGGTGCTGTACGAGAGGTTCGATGACTATTACTTGAAGGACCTGCGTCCTTACCCCTTCAAGCAGTTGTCAATCAAACTGATCCCGGAGCTTTCCACCCGCGTGGCGGCCCTGGCCGCGGGCGAAGCGGACATCATTACCGCAGACCTCAACGTGCTGGACCAGATAACATCAGCGGGCGGCAGGATCGTGATGAGCCCCGAGGGGAACTACATCTGGATACTGGCCCACGCCTGCCACAATCCCACCGACAAGAATGGCAACCCGATTATGTGCTATGACAAGCGGGTACGGGAGGCCCTGGACTACGCTATAGACAAGAAAGAGATCCAGGAGATGGACGGCGCGGATACCTTCAAGATTGCGGGCATGCCCACGGCGGCCCCATCCTCCCTGGGGTACGAGACGGATCTGGACCCCTATCCATTTGACCCAGACAAAGCCCGCCGGCTACTCGCCGAGGCTGGTTACCCCAACGGTGATGGCTTCAACGGTGGTCGTACCTTCAACATCTGGACCTTTTCAGGTGGATCGGTGCCCATGATGCCAGAACTGTCCACACTGGTGTGCGATCACTGGCAAACTGTGCTGAACATCGACTGCGAAGTGCGGGTGGGAGAAGAGGTGTCAGTGAAAGGCAGGTTCTACGATGGGCTGATAGACGGGGAGTACCTGGTGAGGCCCAACGACTTCCTGTTTGACGGAGCTTCGCGTATAAGAGGTGGCTTCGCTGTACCCGACGCTTACGCTTCCTACCTCGGGGACATAGAGGGTCCCAGGGTTCGGAAGCTCATCTCAACGTTGGGAACCCAGGAGGAACGGCACTTAGCCTACTACGAAGCCCTTTCCATCCTTCGGGACGCCCACTACGACTTTAGCCCCGGTTACGTGGATACCCCCTACGGTGTCAGCGGTCGGATCAAGAGTTGGACGCCACGGCCATTGCAGTCCGCCGCCAGCGCTCTCTGGACCATAGAGTTCAAGGAGTAAGCGGCGGCGGGCAGAGCACCATTGAACGGTGGCGGCGGGATTCCCCGCTCGCCACCCCTCCCTTCAAATGGCGGCTTTAAGCATATAAGGGGTCATTGCAAATGCTCCGATTGATTCTTGGCCGATTGGTCCAGGTCGTTATCACGCTGCTAATTCTGAGCGTTGTCGTGTTCTTTGGCGCGATGTCCACCGGCGACGCCGCCCTAGCAATAACCCCTTCCGACGTCACTCCCGAGGAGCTGGCGATCGTTAGGCACAGACTAGGTCTAGACAGACCTCTCTACGTCCAGTACGGCACCTTTCTAAAGAATGTGGCACATGGCCGTTTCGGGCCTTCTTCGACGTTGAGGAGGCCCGCCAGGGACCTGCTCTTGGAAGCCCTGCCCAACACCCTGAAGCTTGCAGGCGCAGGGCTTCTGCTGGCCATTGTGGTGGGCATACCTCTGGGGGTCATGGCCGCTGTATACAGGGGTAGCCCGCTGGACACATTCGCAAAGTCCTCTGCCATTCTGGGTATGTCGGCTCCCCAATTCTGGGTGGCCATTATGCTCATCATGCTTTTCGGAGGTTATCTGAAATGGCTGCCCACCCATGGTATGGGAGGCATATCTCACTATATTCTTCCTTCCTTTGCCCTGTCCTTATTTATCCTGGCCGGTTTCACTCGCCTGACCCGCTCCGCCATGCTGGAGGTGTTGGACAGCGAATATATTAAATTCGCCCGGATCAAAGGCCTTAACGAGAGACTCGTGATCTTCAAGCATGCTCTGAAAAACGCCATCATCCCGGTCCTGACATTTGGCGGCATCAGCTTCGCCGGCCTGCTCAATGGCTCTATCGTGATTGAGGTGGTGTTCGCCTGGCCCGGGCTGGGCCGGCTTATGCTGGACAGCATCGTGACGCGGGACATTTACGTGATCGAGGCGACCATATTGACGTCTGCTCTCCTGTACGTGATTATGGCCACCCTGGTTGACATCCTTTACGGGTACGTGGACCCCCGGATCAGGTCCGTCTAATGGGTGAATTAAGCAGGATGTATATGGCCAGTCAAACTTTGACCGTATCCACAGCGGGTCACATGTGGAAAGCGCAGCGGTACCTGAGGGAGCTTAGACTTCCTTGGACCACCCTTTTGGTTTTGGCCGTTTTGGTGGGTTGCGCCGCCTTCGCGCCGTGGCTGGCGCCCCATGACCCGCGAGACATCGAAATCAGCGAGCGCCGGTTGGCCCCAGGGCAAGCCGGTCACCTGCTGGGTACGGACATGATGGGCCGGGACATGCTAAGCCGGCTCATATACGGGGCCCGCACGTCGGCCTTTATCAGCCTGGTGGCCTTGGGAACTGGGGCCGCCTTCGGCACGGCCTTGGGTGTTGTTTCTGGATATATCGGGGGGAAATTGGACGCCGTGATTATGCGGGTATCCGATGCGGTCATGGGGTTCCCAACCATCCTTGTGGCCCTGATTATCGTGGTGGTCATGGGCGGCGCCGGAATAATGAACGTCATTATCGCCATTGCGGCCACGGTTTGGGCCAGGTTTGCCCGCCAAGTGCGGGGTGAAGTTCTGGCTGTGAAAGAGCGGGACTTCGTCACGATGGCGGTCATCGCCAATGTTCCGGCCACCGTGATAATGTGGCGCCACATCTTCCCCAACGTGGCCAACACCGTCTTGATCGTTATCGGCCTACTGGTGGGGCAGACCATCCTCCTAGAAGCTTCCCTGAGTTTCCTTGGACTGGGTCTTCCCCCCGGCGCCCCGGCATGGGGCATCATGGTGGCGGAAGGGCGAGACGTCCTTATCACCGTGTGGTGGCTCTCCCTTGCCCCTGGAGTGGCAATCACGGTGGTGGTGCTGGCGATGAACCTGTTTGGTGATTGGCTGCGGGACACGTTGGACCCCAAGTTGAAAAGGATCTAACCGTTATCGTAGGACTAGCACAATGGCACAGGATCCAATTCTCGAAGTAAAAGGGCTGAAAACCTACTTCTTCACCCGCACCGGTGTGGTGAAGGCGGTAGACGGCGTGAGTTTCTCTCTGGCCCAAGGAGAGACTTTGGGCATCGTGGGGGAGTCGGGCTGCGGAAAGACCATCACCGCTCTGTCCATCATGGGGCTGGTCCCCCAACCGGCCGGACGGATCGTGGGCGGCAAAGTGCTGCTCGAGGGAGAGGACCTGCTGCAAAAAAATGGACCAGAGATGCAGCGGATAAGAGGCCGGAGAATATGCATGATACTTCAGGACCCCATGACCTCGCTCAACCCGCTCTATACCGTGGGCAACCAGGTGATTGAAACCCTTCGGTCTTGCGGAAGGCCAAAAAAGACGGGTTTTCGCAGCAGGGCAATCGATCTGCTGCAAAAGGTGAAGATCGGCGCTGCGGAAAACCAATTACGCGCCTACCCCCATCAGATGAGCGGGGGCATGCGCCAGCGGGTCGTGGGAGCCATCGCAATTGCTGGAGAGCCCAGGGTTTTGATCGCCGATGAGGCCACCACTTCCCTGGACGCCACCATCCAATTCCAATATTTGCTGTTGCTCAAGGAGCTCCAAAGGGATTGGGGCCTGTCAATCATCTTTATCACCCACGACTTCGGCATCGTAGCCATGATGTGCAACCGGGTCGCGGTGATGTACGCCGGAAAAATAGTAGAGAGCGCCGACGTGCGGGACCTTTTCGACCATCCTTCCCACCCGTACACCGAGGCGCTGATGAAGTCCGTGCCCAACGTGGATGAGGACGTGGACGACCTGTACTCCATCGATGGCCAACCACCGGCCTTGGACCAACTTCCCAAAGGATGCGCCTTTGCGCCCCGATGTGCTTACGCCTTTGACCGGTGTTTCGAGGAGTATCCTGACCAGGTGGAGGCCGGCGAAAATCACCCTGTTGCCTGTTGGAGGGTGTGATGGTCCAGACAGCCATGGCGGGACCCACCGACGTGATCATCGAGGTCGCGAAGGTTAAGAAATACTTCCCGGTGGCCAAGGGTTTCCTGACAGGCCGTGCCAAGGGCAATGTCAAAGCGGTGGACGGAATTTCCTTCAAGATTCGCCGGGGCCAAACTTACAGCCTGGTGGGCGAATCGGGTTGTGGTAAGACCACCACGGCGCGGATGGTGCTGCTGGTGGAGACCCCCACCTCGGGAGTCATCAAGTTCAACAACCGGGATTTGACCAACTCTCACAACATGGACCGAAGGGAGTACCGTACTTCCGTACAGGCCGTCTTCCAAGATCCATGGAGCTCCCTCAATCCCAGAATGCGGGTTGGGCCCATTATTATGGAGCCCCTGCTAGCCAACCGACGCCTGTCGAAACAGGAAGCCCAGGAGCAACTGGAAACCCTTCTACAGGACGTGGGCCTCCACCCCTTCCATGCCGACTATTACCCTCACGAGTTCAGCGGGGGACAGCGACAGCGGATAGCCATAGCCAGGAGCTTGGCCCTAAGGCCGCAAGTGATCGTGCTGGACGAGCCAGTTTCGGCACTGGATGTGTCAATTCGGGCCCAGATAATGAACCTCTTTAAGAGCTTGCAGCAACGCTATGGCATGAGCTATCTGCTCATTGCCCACAACCTGGCTACGGTAAGGTATATGAGCCACCAAGTGGGGGTGATGTATCTAGGTAAGCTGGTGGAAGAAGCTCCCACCCGGGAGTTGTTTACCAACCCAAAACACCCTTACACCAGGGCCTTGATCTCCGCCGCGCTTCCTTCTCACCCTGATATCGTCCGAGATGAGATGGTGATCTCTGGAGAAGTGCCGTCGCCCCTGTCACCGCCCTCTGGATGCGCCTTTCACCCCAGATGCCCCTTCATCATGGAGCAATGCCGGGTACAAATGCCGGAGCTTCGTCAGGTACAGCCGGAGCACCACGTGGCCTGCCACCTGGCTGACCTGTGAGTAAAATTGCCACCGGCGGCCGATTTTGATGCCATGGAAAATTTACTAAGGAGGCCGGAACATGGGTACAGGCGGAGCGGAATTTTGATGGAAGGAGGTGTAACCCTATGACTCAATCACGGCTAAAGCGGTTTGACTACGAAAAGGCCGAGATCGGCGAAGAACTGGGTTCGTTCGAGTACGTCTTGAGTCAGGATGTGCTGGACCGATTTCGAGAATCTGTCGAAGACCCCGAAGCGGCTTTTCCCACCATTGCAATCAAACACGACGCCGCTGCCTTCAACATGGTGTACGAAGACGAAACCGGTGGAGTCAACGCTGGGAGCGAAGTGGAGTTCCACGCCCCGCCTATTCCCGGCAAAACGATCAAAGTCACCTGCCGGATTGTGGATAAGTATTGGCGTAGGGACAAGCCCTATTTGGTCTGCGAAGCCACCGCCATCGATGAAGACGGGCGGCTACTGGAAAAGATGCGCACTTACACGATGAGAAAACCTGACGAAGTGGGAAAGAAATGGCAACACTAAAGGTAGAAATCAACCAAGAAATGCCTCTCCTCACCAAAAACGTCATCCAGGAGAGGATCAACCAATTCGAGTCCTGTGGTCTAGACGAGGACCGGCAGAACTTCCATAACAACCCGGAGGTGGCCCTGGAAAAGCTGGGGACGGCCTTCCCCATCGCTTCCGGCCGGATGTCTCTGGCCTTCGCCGCCGAGAGTCTCCGCAGGTTTTTCGGCCCCGAGGTTTACAACCACAGCGGGACGCTGAATCTCAAGTTCCTGCGGCCAGTCAGGGATGGCGACACTATCACGGTGCACGGGACGGTCACCCGTCAGGAGCAGGTGGACAACGGGACACTGGTGAGCGTAGACGTCTATTGCGAAAACCAGGACCAGGACAAAACTGCCGTTGGATCTGCCACCGCCATAGTCCCATAGGGTTGCCCGACGGCACCGGTCAAGCACCTCTGGCAAGTCTTCTCCATGGGTGGCTGATTTGCCCGGGTGGGCAGGGCTTTCCCTCGGCGAACCCCGCCTTAGGCCAGGTTCGGTTCCTGGTGACCGCCTTGCCAAGAATGACCGCGACGTCTCCCGGTGACCAATTGTACCCCTATCCGGCCAAGGTACTGGTGGCCTCTTCGGTTAAACTCGGCTGGAGCCGCCCATGATCGGCTGTTGCGGTTTTGATAAGCCTGGGGGCGAAGCCGGGGGTGGACCTGTAGACAAAGCCCATCAGATAGCGGGGTGACCAATGGCGCTGGACCTTCTCGACGGACTCAAAGTTTTGGATCTGGGGCAGGGCATTAGCGCGCCGTTCTGCGCCAAGCTATTCGCCGACCTGGGCGCCAGAGTGGTGAAGGTCGAGCCGGTGGACGGCGACGAGGCCCGTGGCATCGGGCCCTTCCCTGGCGATGTGCCCGATGCCGAGAAAAGCGGTATCTTCCTAGCCCTAAACACCAATAAGCTGGGAGTGACGCTGAACCTGGATACCCCGCGCGGGCGCGAACTCCTGATGCAACTGGTTGAGGGAGCCGATCTTCTGGTTGAAAACTTTGCCCCGTCCTTTTTGCCGGATATCGGTCTGGGATTCTCCGAACTTCACGCCCGAAATGCGGAGCTAATCCTCGTTTCTATCACGCCCTTTGGGCAGACCGGCCCCTGGGCCAACTACCAAGCCAACAATCTTATTCTATGCAACGTTGCAGGCCATTCCCGGGAACACCCGGGGCCGGTAAAGGACTTGGAAACCCAACCGCCGCTGCAGTTAGCCGCCGACCAAGCCGAATTCGTCGCCGCCCTGGCCGGCGCCACGGCAGCCCTGTTGGCCTTGAACCAGCGGCGGCTCACCGGCGTCGGATGTCATGTGGACGTTTCTGGTATGGAGGCTCTGGCCTTACTACCACAAACCACCCTGGCCCAGTTTGCCCTAGGGGAGCTTACTAGGGGCGTTCAGCGGGACGAGCCCGTCCGCCAGTCCCTGTTGGCACTGCTGCCATGCCGGGACGGCTACGTCGGCGTTTCGCCCCGCCAGCAAGACCAATGGGAGCATTTCGTTACCATGATGGGCGACCCTAGCTGGGCCGATGACCCCAAATTCGCCACTCCGAAATCCCGTCTGGCCAATTGGGCCGATCTGGAACCCCTGCTGGCCAACTGGACTTCGGGGTTCAAGAAAGAGGAGGTGTACCGCAGGGCTCAAGCGCATCACGTTCCCTCTTTCCCGATGAACACGGCCGCCGACCTGTTCGACTCACCCCAGTTTCAGGCGCGGGAGTTCTTTGTCGACGTGGACCATCCTGTGGCCGGGCGCCTACGCTATCCCGGGTTCCCGGCCAAGCTGGCCTCCGGGAAACAACTGGAGTTGTTGCCAGCGCCGCTGTTGGGCCAGCACAACCGTTGTATCCTGGGCGGCGGCGGGCTGGGTTTGAGCCCGCAGGACATGGATGCTCTACGGGACTCCGGTGTACTCTAACTCCGATCAAAAGGGGCCTACCACACATGAGCGAACTACCACTGCATGGAGTAAGGATCACCGACCTAAGCTGGCAGATCGCTGGGCCCACCTGCAACCGTTACCTGGGGTTGATGGGCGCCGAGGTCATACGCATCGAAAGCAACAAGCGGCCAGACCCTTACCGGGAACAGGCCATCAACCACTTCATCAACCAATCGAAGAAAAGCGTTACCTTGAATCTGGCCCATCCCAAAGGGGTAGCCTTGGCCAAACGGCTAGCTGGTTTGAGCGACGTGGTGATGGAGAATTTCGCCTGCGGTGTGATCGAACGGCTGGGGCTGGGCTACCAAGAGTTGAGGCAGGTCAAACCGGACATTATCATGCTCTCCTCCGCGGGCCTGGGGCACTCCGGCCCCGACATGAAACAGGTCGCCTACGGCACCCTGATCCAATGCTACACCGGATGGAGCTCTCTGCAAGGTTATCCGGGCCAGAGTCCGGTGATTGGAGGAATCTGGACCGACCCGGTGGTCGGGATGCTGGAAGTGTTTCTGATCAATGCCGCGTTGCACCGCAAATGGCAGCAAGGCGAGGGACAGTACATCGATCTGTCCATGGCTGAGGCGACAACAATGCTCCTTCCTGAAACCATCATGGACTACTCCATGAACGGGCGCGTCCAGCAACCGCTGGGCAACGGGCACAAACGCCACGTTCCTCACGGCAACTATCCGTGCCGTGGCCACGACCAGTGGATCGGCATCGCCGTAGCTAACGAAGATCAATGGGCCAGCCTTTGCCGAACCCTGGGGCGCGACGGTCTATTGGAAGACCCTCGGTTCTCCGATGCCAGGGGCCGCTGGCGACATCGGGAGGAGTTGGACCAAGTCATTGCCGAGTCCACTATGGATTACGACTCACAAGAACTGGCAGAGAGCCTCCAAGAAGCGGGAGTGCCTGCCGGTCCAACCATGGGCGTGGACCAGATTTGGACAAATCCCCATCTCCGGGACCGGGGTTTTTTCCATACTTTCCAAGATCAGGATGGGACCAACAGGGAATTGCCCGGTGTTCCATGGCGGTTCGATGGGACGGCGGACTTAAATATGTTCCCCGCTCCCCTGCGTGGCCAACACAACTCTTACGTCTTCTCGGAGCTTCTGGGCCTGTCTGCGCCCGAGGTTGAAAAGTTGGTGAAAGAGCAGGTCATCTATTGAGGTAAACACGAGGTAAACACTCGGTACAGAAATACCTGCGATCGGCTGGACAAACTCCGCCAGATCACGGCGATCAAGCCGGCCAACCAGAACAGGTCTGATCGTTGCGCCGTGTCCCCAGCCATGGCTTGCTCTGGGAGCAAGCAGGTTGCTGTGCCCGTTGATGTCCGTTCTAGGGTGTGGTCCCGGTCACCAATAGCCTCTACGGTCCCGCCATGACCGGCAATCTGACTTGCAACCAGCTATGCCAGCGTCGATGGCTCGAATTTTGGCGGTGATGGTAGAGACACGCTTGGTTAGACCCGGGCGTCGATTAATATCATAAAACTTGATAATGAATGGGTCTTAGTATTATAATTAAAGATATAGAAGCGGTGGCCGGTCCAGCTCTTACTGGAGGCAGGTGTCCCACCCTCCAAACCCGGCTGGGTCTGAGGTGGCCGCCGGAACCGGCCGGTCCGTTGCCGCTGGATGTCCGCTACGCGATGCTTAACGAACCCATCGGGCCACCGGCCTCGCGAAACCGTGGTCCTGACGCCGCGCGGCAGCGTGGTAGCAGGTGCTGCGGCTGACCTTGAGACGGGGCCTCAGGCCTTGTATACCGTCGGGGCAAGTTGGGTCGAGACCTCTTGAGAGACCCCAATCAGATGCCTAAGGTTGAAAACTTCTGATATCGGAGGGAACTGGTCGATATCGGTGACGTCAATCTGCCTAAGAGTCATGGCAACCATTTGTATTAGGTGCATTCGGAGCCGATATTGGGGCCGAGTCTGGGTCGCACCCCAACAGGCAACAGGATGGACCCTGTCTCTCACATTACTTATGAAGTTGAACCATCCCAGCGGAGATATCGGTGGGTAATGCTGGCGGGCATTTGGCTCGCCTACAGCTGCTTCGGACTGATTTCAGGGGCTATGCCACCGCTCATTGGCTCCATGAGCGAGGAGTTCAGCCTGAGCAGGTCGGCCATGGGGACCATCTTAGCGGCGTGGCCACTAGTGTTCATCGCAACGTCGCTCCCCGCTGGAGCATTGTTAGACCGCTTCGGGTTACGCAGTTGCGTGTCCGTGGGCATAATCCTAATTTCGCTCTCCGGGCTATTGAGAGCCGTCGCTACCGGCTATGCGACCCTTTTCATGGCCGTGGCCATCTTCGGGCTTGGTGCCCCTTTTATCTCCATCGGTGCGCCAAAACTCATAAGCGTTTGGTTCGACCAACGAGATCGTGGTACGGCGATGGGCATCTACATGACTGCACCACCCGTCGGGCGCATCATTGCCCTGGCGACCGCAAACAGTTTGCTGATGCCCCTGTACGGATTGAGCTGGCGTCTTACCCTCGGCACCTATGCAGGCGTTGCAATATTGGTGGCGCTTATTTGGTGGTTGCTGGCTAGAGATGTGCGCCAATCGACCGAGACTGCACTAGATCCCCACGCGTACGCTGCATCTGGGTTGAGGGTGTTGCCCTCGCTGCTGCGGATTCGTGTAGTGCAGATAATCTTAATCCTGAGCACAGGCTCCTTTCTCTTTAGACACGGGTTGAATGACTGGTTGCCCGAGATCCTCCGGTCTGGTGGCATGACTGCCTCGGAGGCTGGATATTGGGCCGCGCTGCCCATCGTGGTCGGGATTGGGGCCACCCTGACCATCCCCTATATGGCCAAGGGCAGTCGCCGCACACCGATCCTGGTGGGCACCTTCCTGGCCTCGGGGGTCGCTGTGTTGTGTTTAACAACCTCCTCCAGCGCACTCTTGATCTTGGGGTTGCTCATTCTGGGCACTGCCGGGAGAGCCGCTGCCCCCATCATAATGCTAACGCTCATGGATGCTCGCCAAATCGGGACTCAGCATATAGGGTCCGCCAGTGGCCTGTACTTTGCGGCCGGAGAGGTGGGTGGGGTGCTCGGACCAGTGCTACTGGCAGTAGTCGCAGATTTAACCGGGGGCTTCCTTGGCGGGATGCTTATGCTTACAGGTTTGAGTTTCGCGTTGGCTGCATTAACCATCGGATTGAGGGTTGCCTTGCGGAACGGCTCTGGGTAAAGGATGACCTGCGGCGGACTCTCCCTTTGGCACCGCTGCGCGACTTTCCTGAGTCACCGTTTACTCGATCCTATCCTC
>JADFPM010000051.1 GCA_022562335.1 Chloroflexota bacterium | reverse complement strand
TGCGATCTCTTCTTGGTTCAAAGCCAGGCCTCCGAGGCGCTAGGCAGAATGTTGTGGTGGGAACCGGCCATGCCCCACCGGTATTCGCTCCGAATAGGCCTAAACTATAATAGTATTCTGACGCTATGACAACCCCAACGCCGCCCGAAGCGGGACCGGAATGCCCTCTGCGGCATCTAAAAACACGCCCTTTTCGACCGGGACCGGCCACGGGGATGAGACGGCGGTCCGTCTTTTAGGTCTTATCATAAAATGGGGAAGATCGCCGCTCTGATACTTGAAAAGATCGGGCTACAGGGATAATCTGGCTACTCACGGAGAGATGGCTGAGCGGACGAAAGCGCCGGTCTCGAAAACCGGTATACGGGTGACTGTATCGTGGGTTCGAATCCCACTCTCTCCGCCACCGGTGGCTTTCACGGCCTGATTTCAGGATTTTTAGCCCGGTTTTCCATCATCTTACGTCCCAAATGTCCCCGGCTTCGGCCACAAACTCTTTGGGCCCACCGACCGGTTTAGTCGACGGCGGCGCTCCTATTCTTTTTAACGTGATTCCCAAAAGCCCCTGGCTCGTGATATGCCGGACCTACAAATGAACGTTATCAGCAGGCGAAACCTCCAACCGCTATAGGAGAGTAATGGGCAGGACCATCGACACAATCATTTTCGATCTTGATGGGACTCTAGTCGACAGCCAACCCGCGGCCCTGGGAGCAGCCATAGAGGCGCTGTCTCGATTTCGGGTGCAAGTCACCGCCGACGATTTAAGGAAACAGTTCGGCGGCGGAGCCAGGAAGTTATTGTCCTACTTCTTAGTCCGGGACCTGGGTTTGGAACAATCCGGCCGGGTGATAGACGATGCGATCCGATTGCGGAACGATCTTCAGTTGGAATTTACCGATAAAGTGGCTCTGTTGCCCCAGGTCAAGCAACTTCTAGGATCATTAAAGGACAGTGGATACAGACTTGCCCTGGCCACGATGAGCTCCAGGAACATAGTGGACCAGATATCGAGTTATCACGGTATCGATAGATATTTCGACGCCGTGATGACCGCCGATGACGTGATCAACGTAAAGCCGGACCCCGAGATATTGACCAAGACCCTTGGTTTGTTAGGCGCGCAAGTGGACCGCACTCTCTATGTTGGAGACTCTGGTCACGACCTGGAGGCCGCGGTTAGCCTGGGAATGCCATTTTTGTTGGCCGACACCGGTATTTACGTGCGCGGAGACACCAGGAGAATGCTCCGTGTCACTGCGGAGGAGAACGGGTATCCAATCGTGGGTTTGGAAGGGCTTTTAGACATCCTTAAGCTCGTTAGGCGTGATTCTTCGTGAGGTTGCCCCAGAGGCCTGGACGCGGGAGATCATGGGCAACGTCCTTCGGGAAGAGGTGATTGCACGCCTAGCCCAATGGCTCGATTGACACACGCTCCATTAACGCCAGTGACCGGTTCGCCGCCTCCACGATGTTGAATTGACCTGGACGGTCCGGGTGGAGATATTAGCCAAGATTTGCCCAGCGGAGCGGACTATATGATCCCGTCGCGATGCCTGACATGCAACTCGAAAACCAGTATACGGGCGACTGTATCGTGGGTTCGAATCCCACTCTCTCCGCCAGGTCCGTTGAGAGGTGTTATTACCGGGTATTCACCCGTGTTATTATCTATCTACTCCCAAAAACAAATCCCAAAATTACCCGCCACCGGCGGTTAGGATAGCGATATGCCAGAACAACCCAGTGAAAAGTCCGTCCAAAAGATGCGCACCTTTGTGGAGAAGTATTGCGAGAAATCGGGTACCGTCACCCACCCCGTGGAAGGGATCGCCGAAGAGGTCATCCAGGGCTTGGCCCGGTACGTCGATGATATTGGACGCCCACTGTGCCCCTGCCGCTTTTACCCAGATAAGGAAGAAGAGATCAAGCACCGCACCTGGATCTGCGCCTGTGACGACATGCAGATCTACAAGTATTGCCACTGCCTGTTGTTCGTCAACGAAGAGGGCCTGCCCATCACTGAGCACCTGCCAAAAGACCATGAAGGCCTGAAGATCTACGGTCTGGTCAAGGACCCTACGCCGGACAAGGGGCGGGCATTGCGGCACAAGGCAGAGGAAAGGGAACTGGACCGCAAGGCACGCCCGTCTTAACCCTGGGGCCTGCCAGATCAAACCGGGGTGTGGAGGCCGAATGCCGGGCACGTTCCCAGCTTCGCATTGGGATTCCCAGAGGAAAAACGGGTTGAAAGCCAATGCCTGATCGCCGGGCGAATCCGGCCGGCGGTTACGTCCTGCTTCTGCATCTGGAACATGCCGAGCGTATTCAAGTGGGTAGATTAGGGGCTTTCGACTTCCCCCCAGCCCATTACCTTTATTTTGGCAGCGCGTTGGGCGGTCTTGCGTCCCGGATTCAACGCCACCAATCCACCCAGAAGAGACTTCACTGGCACATCGATTACCTGACCGCCACCGCCCGCGTTGAACAAGCGTGGTGGGCCGCCGGACGGGAGCGTTGGGAGTGCCTGTGGGCCCAAACTGCCTTGGAGGTTCCTGGAATATCCCTGCCCGCCGCCGGATTCGGGTCGTCGGACTGCCGGTGCCCTTCCCATTTGGTCCAAGCGCCAAGCTTCCGGGCGGCGTTGTCCCTTAGATGCAGGCTGCCGGGGAATCCGAAAATCTGGCGGCCGGAAGACGCGGACTAGCTGCGATATCCATTAAAGGCGTCGAGACAGGTCAGCCAATGGCCGGCGGCATTTTGGGCGGATCCATTCAGAACAAAGAGCAGAACGAAAAGGACGTCACCGCCTGGGCCAGTTCACCTTGATCCGATCGGGTTCAAGCCCCTCGACCTCCGCCCCCACCAACCGGCTCTTCAGGTTCTGCACCACCAGTCCCGCCGAACCCAATTCCACCGTGAACTGGATGCCTTCCGAGGCCGATAACAACCGGCTATCCAGTATCTGGCTGCCCCGGGCAACCTCTTCCAACGCCTCCCACACCGTGCCCATCTCATCTTGCGTCAAAGTCGATGGGAACATGAGGTACAAGCGGCCCGAATAGTTCGCTTCGGCCGGTTGCCCCAGGTCGGCCGCCGGAGGCTGGGCGGCCGGTTCCGGTGCGCCGGCCGGAGGGACCTGCGCCGCCGCTCCCTGCCCAAAGGGCACTGGACCGGCGGGCTCCACCGGAGCAGGGCTTAGGACATTAGCCGGAGTTGGCGCGGCCTCTGGCTGGTTCTCCGCCGACAGTGAACGTAATGCCTGCATGTCTCGAATCAGGTCTTGAGCTACATTGGGCGCCTCCACAGGTGGCGATGGCTGAAGTGACTGCATCGCCGCCCTGGCAGCCTCCATATCACGAATCAACTGATCGGCAGCCGACGGGCCGCCCTCCGCGGGCCGGGCCGGTTCCGCTGCCGCCGCAGGTTGCGGAAGAACGATTTCTCCTTCGACTGGAGATTGGGGCTGCGGAGATTGGGGCCGCGGAGATTGGGGCCGCGGAGATTGGGGTTGGTCCCTTTTCGGCGCGGCCGGCTCTGGTGCAGGGGTGTCAGATGACAGGGATGATTCCACGAACGCTCGGGCTTCTTCCATTTCCCGAAGCAGGTCCTGGGCCGACGCTGAACGCGCGGCCATGGGCGTTTCCGGCTCGGCAGCGGTGGCAGGTTCGGGGATCACGGGCTCAGGCGTTAACGGCGCGGCCGCCGCTTCGACCACCGGTTGAGCGGCCGTGGCATGCGGTTCTTCAACTACAGTTTCTTCTAAAGGCTGTGTTGCGGGTAGAGGCTCGGCTTCCAGATCCGACCTCGCCGGAGCCGCGCCCGCATCGATGATTCGCGGGATCTCTCCAACCGGTGGCTGGGCTGCCATCCCCATCGCGCCGCTGGGCTCGGTGACGGCGGGAGCGCTCCCAGTAACATCCATAGCCACCTCAGCAACCTCCGGAGTCTCGACGAGAACCTCGATGGGAGCCTCGATGGGAGCCTCGATGGAAGACTCGATGGAAGCCTCGATGGAAGACTCGATGGAAGCCTCGATGGAAGCCTCGATGGAAGCCTCGTTGGGAGCCTCGTTGGGAGCCTCGACGGGTGCGTTCGCATTAGCCTCCGCTGAATCAGCCTCCCAAGAAAGTGAATCCGAAACCACCTGCGGCTGGTCAGGCATCTGCTCCAAGCTTAGAGTCTCCTCGGCAGGGGACTCAGGGCCGGCATCGAATCCAGGCCCGCCATCGCCCAGGATCAGACCTTGTTCCCCCGGCTCCAAGATCCCCGTTTCCTGGGCCGGGGGCTCGGCCATGACATATTCGTGATCCGAAGTGGGGGTCACGCCCAGCTGATTGAGGGCCTCCCGGCCCAAAAGCAGCAGTTCGTCTTTCACCGCTTCGGCGCATCTCAATTCTTCTTGGGCCGCATTTTGGAGCGCATCAGCCAGTTTGGGTAAACTGGCCGCTTCCGCCAATTCCTTTTCCACCTGGTCTGCCACCACAGCCAGGGAATTCAAGGCCTTTAATACCTGGGTGGTTGCCGCCTCCCGGGACCTTTCGGCCTCTTCCCATGCATTTTTGTGAACGTTCCGTTGCAGTTCGGCCTGGGTCCTCCGGGACTGGTCGATCTCCCTGACCATCGCCCGCCGGTTGGCAAAACCCGTTATGTTAGTAGCAAAACCCCGGTCAAACGCCCGCCACGCGGCATCCCCGATCCGCTGAGCTTCCTCGCGCACCGCTTCGGCCTGCTCCAGCGTCTCTTGGGCCTGGCTCCTGAGAACGGCTGCTTTGCCCCGGGAATTCAGGATCCGTTGCAGGTCCTCGTGAGCCCGGGCGACGCCATTGTCCAACTCAACCCACGATTGGTACATCTGCAATATCTGGGTTTCATCGGCGCTCAACCCTCCGGACGGAGAGACCGGAGCAGGCAAAGTGGCCATTGACCCGGAAACGGCTTCTGGAGACGCTTCTTGGGCTGCCAGAACCGACTCGGCGGAAGGAGTGATCTCGCCGGCGGTGGAGTCCGCGGCCGGTCCAACGGTGGCATCAGCCGCCGCCAGTTCATTATCTATGGGTCGTTCAGCAGGTTCTTCGGGCCGGGGACCTTGTCCTCGCCGGCCTGCACCCCTGGTCCTTGGCGGCACGACCCAACTCCCGATTTTCGAGAAGAACCTGGCGTATGAGGGAAACATTTCGGAAAACGAAGGCATATTCCAATCCTTGTTGCCTGCCCGCCCGAATCCACCCTTGATGATGCAACGATTCCATGCAGGTAGCCAAAAAATATTATATCGTTGGCGCACGTATCCGAGTCAACGTTTCACCTCGCCCACGCTCAAGGCGAGGTGAGGCACCCACGCCCCGGATCGAACGTGATCAAGCCCACGGCACCAGCAGAAGCCAACACCGTTTTCCCGGTCTTGACAGGCGCAGGGCGCAGGTTGCGGAGCGCTTGGGATTGCCTTGACACTGTTGGGACATTGTGATACTTTTCACCTGGCTTCCGGCCAGGCTGGATTTACTCGCCTTCTGGACGCCATTTTCATGGAAAATCCATCGGTTAAATCGTTGGAGTTAAATCACGGGGATTTACACCGCCGAGGATCCGGGTCCAGCATGTTTCAAGACCCCAAAGCGCTGACCGCAATAGATTGGCAAAACATCCATCTATTGCTGCAATGGCTTTGGATCTATCTTCCATTGATTGTGACCGGGTCGGTGACGCTGGTAACCGCCCACGCAGTCATCCCCTCTCTGGTCATCACCGGGCATTTGCCGCCGCCGGCGCTCAGGCTGCGGGTACCCTTGACGGCTTTCGCCGTGGTTGTTCTGGCGGTGGCCGCGGTGGTAATAGGACTGGCCTTGAACCAGGCAACGACGGTGGAGAATTTCTGGGACAGGAATCTGTTTTAATATTCGAAGAGCACCGGGGCTCCTTCTTGGTGAGAGCTTCGGCGGTGAGAGTTTCGGCCTTTGGCTGTGTTTCAATCAACTATCAACTATGACCCGGCAAGATATACCGATGACGACGTGTACGCGGTGATGGATCACCGATCAGGCCAGCTCTGATGCCATTCCGTCCGACGGGAAAGATACTTGCCCTTTCCGCCGTGGGCCTTGGCGTTACCGGCATCGTAGGATTCGTGGTGGTTGTCCTGCTGATTTCCACGTTCTCCAACCCTCCCTTCGGCCTGGGTAACGCGCCTCCCCAACCGGTGGCTTTCCCCCACACGGTTCACGCCGGCGCCACGGCTGAGGGCGGCATGGGCATTCAATGCGAATTTTGCCACCGCAACGTGACCAAGGGAGAAGCGGCGACGGTCCCTGCCGTTGAGCAGTGCCTGTTTTGCCACAAAGACGTGAAAGGCACCACCGATACCGCCACCGCGGAGATCCAAAAAGTACGGCAAGCCTTTGAGGACGGCGTTCCCATCGACTGGGAGCGGGTCCATCGGCTGCCCGACCATGTGCGGTTCGTCCACGAGGCCCACATCCGTTTCTTCACCGATCCAGACATCGAAACCACCCGGGTGTCGATCAACGGAGAGTTGATAAACCAGGCGATGACGGTGCCGCAAACCTGCGCTATCTGCCATGGCGACGTGGCCCGCATGACGGAGGTCCAACCCAAGCGGTTCCAATCCCTTAAGATGGGGACCTGCGTTGACTGCCACCAGAAAAACAACGCGCCCACCGACTGCACGGTGTGTCACAAGTAGATGGATTGCCAGATGTCTGCCAGAATTTATCAGGTGAATCCTCGAGTTTTGATTAGATGAAACTAACGCGGCGAAATTTCTTGGCTTGGGCCGGCCTTTCGGCCGTGGGCGCCGTCGCTTGCGAAGGCTTCGGCATCCGCGAGGGCGAGCTCAGTATCCAGAGCTCCACCATGCTGCCCGAAGACCTGGTCAAGGGGCAGGATAACTGGTATGCCACCCTTTGCCGGAGTTGCCCTTGCCCCGAAGGCATCGTCGTCCGCGTCATGGACGGCCGGGCAAAAAAGATCCAAGGTAATCCGCTGTATCCGGTGAATCATGGCAAGCAGAGCGCCCGGTGTGAAGCGGGTCTGCAAGCCGTATATCATCCCGACCGGATATCCGGCCCCATGCGGCGTTCAGGCGCCCGGGGAGCCGGCCATTTCACCCCCATCCCCTGGAAAGACGCCACCGGCGTCAACGGCTTGAATATCCTCCGCCAGGAGCTTGAAGCCCGGGGCCAGGATATGCTCTTGGTCACCGAGCCGCTACGGGGCCACCTGGCCTTGGTGGCGCAGCGGTTCGCCGCGGCGGTGGGAGGCCGCCATCTGGGGTTTGAAACCTTGGATAACAACACCTACCGTATGGCGGTGAAAAACGTCTTCGGGCAGGACACCCTGCCAGATTTCGACCTGGCCAATACCGGTTTCCTGCTGTCCTTTGGGGCGGACTTCCTTTCCACCTGGCTTTCGCCCACACGCTGGAGCCGGGGCTACGGCGAGTTCCGCCAGGGCGAAGGCCGTAAACGAGGGACCTTCTACCAGGTCGATACCCGTTTTTCCATGACGGCCGCCGCCGCCGACAAATGGGTACCCATCAACCCCGGCTGGGAAGGCCATCTGGCCCTCAGCCTGGCATACGTGATCATATCCGAGGGGCTCCAGGATTCCGGCGCCGACGTGGGAGCCATGACCAACGGGCAGGGCGCAGCGGCGCTGGAAGCCTTCCGCCCCGAGACCGTGGCCCAGAAGATGGGCATGACCGAAGAGATGTTGGGTGCGAGCCCGGTGGAGTTCATCGTGGGTCTCGCCAGGCAATTCGCCGGCAGTGGCCCCAGCCTGGCCTTGGGCGGAGGATCGGCCGGCGCTTACAACAACGGCCTGTTCAACCTGGAAGCCATCTACGCTCTGAATCACTTGGTCGGCAATAGCGGAGTTAGATTCAATCCGGGAAGCCCTCTGGAAGATGTGCCGGCATCGGCCAACGTTGGCACCCTGGCCGACTGGGAAGAGGCGGCCGAAGCCATCCGCAGCGGCAAGACCCGGCTGTTGATGCTGCATAACGCCGATCTGGTCCACGGATTGCCCGGTTCGCTCAACCTGGCCCGAACCCTCGACCAGGCCGATGACCTGTTCATCGTCAGCTTCTCGCCGTTCATAGATGAAACAAACGTGATGGCGGACCTCATTCTTCCCGACCGGCTGTCTTTAGAGGATTGGGGCGACGATATCCCCGAGCCCGGCCCCGGTTACCAGACGTTGGGGTTCCAGCAGCCGGTGGTGAACCCGCTGCTTGACCTGGACCCGCTGAGCTTCCCCGACATTCTGCTCACCATGGCCCAAGAGCTTGACCGGGATGGAGACCTGCCCTGGGCCAACTATCAAAAGATGCTCCGGGAGGGCTCCGACGCCCTCTTCGCCCTCAACCGCGGCTCGATCAAAGCAGGGTCGGCCGGCGAGTTTTGGACCAGCCTGCTTAAAAATGGCGGCTGGTGGGATGAATCCGAGACGGGCAAGGGTCCTTCATCGCCCCCGGCCGGCCTGTTCAACGATATAGCCGCGAAGGCGTCCGAACCTAGATTCGACAACCCAACCGGGGCGGGGAAATCCTTTTACCTGGTTCCTTTCTCCCATAACACGCTGTTGGACGGGCGCAACGCACACCTGCCCTGGCTGCAGGCCGCCCCAGATCCATTGACCACCATCACCTGGCAGACCTGGGTGGAGATCAACGACACCTCGGCAGCCGAGTTGGGCTTGCGGGAAGGCGACATTGTCCGCATAGAATCTTCCAGCGGCAATATCAGGGCGCTGCTCTATCCCACCCCCGCCGTCCCTCCGGACGTGATCGCGGTCCCATTGGGACAGGGCCGCCGCCATGGGTCCGAGTACGCATCGGGCCGGGTGGGCACTGAGAGCGCCAACGTGGTGGACATTTTGGCCGCGGACCGGGTCAAAGATAGCGATTCTCTCGCTTGGGCCGGCACGCGGGTGACGGTTTCCGGGACGGGCGCCAGTATGAGGATATCCAAGTTTGAAGGAATCGTGCGCGCCGTGGAGATAGGCATCCACGAAGGTGAACGAATCATACACACCATCCCCGACGAGGCCACGTAGGCCATGGTAGCTATCTCAAAAGATAGTCCAACTTGGATAGACAATCTTGAGATTTATTCTTAGACTTTAGGCCCAGGCCGGGGCCGAGTATGGAAAAGCTGGATAAAGATGGTAACTAACCGGATAGCGCACAAATGGGGCATGGTGGTGGACCTGGACCTTTGCACGGGCTGTCAGGCCTGTGTCGTGGCCTGCCAGGCGGAGAACAACCTGCCCATCAACGTCAAGGATTATTTCCTGCAGAAACGCGTCTACGAGTGGATTCGCATCGAGCGTTACTGGGAAGGGGAATTTCCCAACGTCAAGGCCCGTTTCATTCCCATCATGTGCCAGCACTGCGAAAACGCTCCTTGCGAGCCGGTTTGCCCGGTTTTCGCCACCTATCACAATGACCAGGGCCTAAACGTTCAGGTATACAACCGGTGCATCGGCACCAGGTATTGCGCCAACAACTGCCCGTATCTGGTCCGGATCTTCAACTGGTGGGAACCCAAGTGGCCGGAAAGGCTGCGCAACCAGCTCAACTCCGACGTCACGGTCAGAAGCCGCGGCATCATGGAGCGTTGCTCCTTTTGCATCCAGCGCATACGCAGGGGCGAGCTAAAGGTCGAGCGTCAAGAAGGAAAGCAGTTGGACCACGCCGCCATGAAGGAACGTAATTTCCTCCCTGCCTGCGTGCAGGCCTGCCCCACCAATGCTTTGCAGTTCGGAGACCAGGACGACGCGTCGGGGCCCGTGCAGAAGTACTTCGCCGATCTTAACGACCACGAGCACGCGGCCGATAGGACCACCCGGGGCTACCGGTTGCTGGAAGAGATGGCCACCAAGCCCAATGTGATCTACCTGAAGAAAATAGACAAGTATCCACTGAAAAATGGAAACCATGGCTGAGAGCGAACACCGTTACGCCGGAATGTGGGTATTCCCCCGTCCGGAAGAGATGACCACAGACCTCGCCGCCAAGACGGCGGCAGCGCCCAATGCCTTTAAATTGGGGTTGGCCGGCGCAGGGGTGCTGTTTATCTTGGGGATAATCGGGTTTGTGGTCCGGGCCACCACCGATGGGTTTACCGATCACGGGCCGTGGGGATACTACGCCACCGGCTTCTTTTTCGTGTTCATGATCACCTCGGGGGCCCCTCTGGCCGCGGTGACTTTCCGGTTCACCAAGAGCCATTGGCGGCGTCCCTTGACCCGAGTCTCAGAGTTATTCGCCGTGGTGGGGGTGGTGAACGTCATACTGTTCATCCCACTCATGCTGGTATATCCGGCCTTTGAAAATCCCGGGGCGGGGGAGCATATGCTGGAGCTCCGCCGGACCATCTGGTTTGAGGTGCCCATAGGGGCGCCCCACTGGTGGGATATGCTGGGGGTCGCCTTCCTGGGAGTGACCAGCCTGGCCATCCTCTGGTTGACCTCCATGCCCGATATGGCCGAAAGACGCTACACCAGCACCGGTTTCCGCAGGGCCATCTATCGTGCTTTGGCGGGACGTTGGTACGGGACCAAGCGGCAATGGGAGATCCAAAAGGCCGGGATCGCGCTGCTGGGCGCGTTCTACTTCATGTTCCTGATCTACGTGCACTTCATCATCACCACCGACTATGCCCAGAGCATGGTTCCCGGTTGGAAAGATTCCATCTTCCCGGTGCTTTTCAGCTTGACAAGTTTCCAGACCGGCCTCGGCGTGATTTTGGTCATCCTTTACATCATGCGGCGCTGGGGAGGTTATCAAGAATACATAGGCATATCGCCCTTCTGGTCCGCCAGCAAGTTGTTGCTGGCCTTCACCTTGCTGTGGGCATACCATGTGTTCGCATTTTTGATCACGTACTGGTTTGGCCGCTTGGAAGTTGAACAGAACATCGTCAATTACTTTTTCATCAAATCCTACGGCTGGGTGTTCGTGGCCAATTTCTTCTTCACCTTCGTGGTGCCATTCTTGATACTGTTGTGGAACCCGGTGCGCAAAACCGCCTGGGGACCGGCCCTGGCCGGGCTATCGGCGCTGCTCGGAGCGCTCCTTTTCAACCTGCGGGTGTTCGTGGGGGCTTTTAACGCGGGGGATATATACTCCATGGGCCTGGACCATGTTCCACCGGCCGTGCTTCCAGACCTCTGGGATATTTTTATGCTTGTAGGGCCAATTGGCGCCGCCGCCCTGGTGTACCTGGCGGCCACCAAGATAGTCCCTATGATCTCGGTATGGGAAACCAAGGAAGGGGCCAAATACCAGAGTATGCAGACCTTTATCAGAGGCGAATACCTGGTGTTGGCTAAACCGGAGTAAAGAGCTTTCATGCAGGAAGGTAGACCACTATCAGCGACCCAGGTCAACCGGGATTTGCTCCGGTCGATCCTGGACACGCCCAAATGGTTCTGGAGCGCCGTTGGCATTCTGGGCTTCATCGTTTTGATCGCCTTTTCCGCCGCGGGCCTCATGGTCAACCGGGGAATGGGCTTGACCGGGATGAACCAGTCGGTGATGTGGGGCTTCTTCATCACGAATTTCGTCTTTTGGCCGGTACCGGCACCCCTCGTTTACAGGAAACCATTGAATTGACTAAAATGGCCTTTGATCTGGGCTTTCACAGTGTGGTTGTTCTTCCACCGTATTATTTTCGCGAAGCCAGCGAAGACGGATTGTTCACATGGTTCGAGCGGTTGATCCAAAAAGCTGTCCCAGCGGATGGCTATCTGCTTGCATATCACTTCCCTGGTTTAGCAGGGATTGGCTTTTCTCGAAATCTACTCATGCGGCTCAAAGATGCTTTCCCAGTACAGTTTGCAGGTATTAAGGATTCATCTAACGACCCCGACTTTGCTAGCTTTCTGGGCCAAACTTTCGGAAAAGATCTGGCGGTCTTTACCGGCATAGACTCGAATTTATCACTGGCTTTACAAAATGGAGCCGCAGGCTGTATCACGGCGCTGGCTAACCTGATCTCGCCGAGCTTGCGTGCTATCTATGATGGTATATCTCGAAACGAAGATCTTTCAGAAACGCAAATCTTAGTGACTGCTCAGCGCCGAATCTTGGAACAATACGTGCCCTTTCCATCGCTAATTAAAGGCTTGGTAGCTGACAAACATGGATTTCCACGTTGGCCAGTTCGGCCTCCGTTGGAAGATATCCCTAAGATATCTGTAACTCAAGCTTTAAGAGAGTTGGATGAGTCTGTATAGCCAAGGGACCTCACAGACTGATTCCACCTCAAGAACTATACACCTTTTGAGTACTATACCCCTACCATGACAACTTGGCGATTGATCAAAAATGAGGCTGCTTCCGGAGCATGGAATATGGCTGTGGATGAGGCACTACTCGAACATACTGGCCGCGGCGCTTCACTAGCGACTTTACGCTTGTATGCCTGGAACCCGGCCTGCCTCTCGCTTGGCTTTTC
>JADFPM010000308.1 GCA_022562335.1 Chloroflexota bacterium | reverse complement strand
GGGGCAGAACCGACGTATTTTCTGGGTGCGCCAACAACATCTCGGCTGCCCGCGTGCCCGCAGCCGCCGGCGGACCGCCGGTGGGACGGATGGCGGTGGGCGAAACGAGGATCAACGCTTCGATGCCGGCCCGGTCCCCGTTGCCCGCGTCCTGTACCGCCTGCCACAGCGCCACGTTGGCGCCGGCGGACGTGCCGATGAGGGTGTACGCGCCCGTGACCAAAGAGGCGGCGGCCTGGGCCATTACCTCGGCCAAGTCCTTGGCGGATTTTGGAGGACCGTCACCGCCCAATGTCGGCGCTTCCAACACGACCACCCGGTAATCCTGGGCCAGAGCGTGGTACAGCTTTGGCGTGCCCCAGGTCAGACTGTCCAGGGCCACGATCGTCTCGCCCTGCCCGGCTTCCAGATAGCGGACGGAGAGGCCCTGCGCCTCGACCTGGCCTTCTTTGAATCCTGTTTGCGCCGTCAAATATCCTCTTTATGTCTTGTGTGATGTAGCGGCTTTCCCGGTGCAAAGCCCGTTTAGGTCATCGGGCCTTGGATCGGGAAACCCTGGCGGATCGCTGCCGCCTTGCTAAAATTCCTTGATGCGCGGCAAGACTTCCCTGCCGAAAAGCTCTATCTCATTCATGACTTCCCGATGGTCCGTGCCGGGCTGCTGGAAGAACAGGTCCATCACGCCGGCGCCGCACTGGTCATGAAATGCCTTCATCTGCTTCACGATGGTATCCGGACCGCCCATGAAGCTCAACCGGGGCCCTGCTCCCGTCACGTCTCCCGTGGGGCTGCCGGCTATCACGTTGCGCAGGTCGAATTCCTCGCCGCTGCGGGCCGCCTGCACCGCGCGGACCACGTTCGATGGCCCGGTCATACCCCGGGTGGGCCCCTTCAAACTGGCAAGCCACTCCTCGGCCTTCTTATCGGTCTCGGCCAGGTAGATGCTTCCCCGGTAGACGATCTGGTCGGGCTGGGGCTGCCAACCGGCGTCCCCGCACCATCCAACGTAACTCTCAACGACCTTGGCCATCTGATCCACCGGAATGAAGGAAACCCCCAACCCCAGCTTGTGTTCGGCGGCGTATTTTATGGAATCGTCGCTGCGGGTCGCCACTATCACCGGCGGCATGGGCTGCTGGACGGGACGCGGCCAAACGGACACGGTGCGAAACTGGTGGTACCTCCCCTCCCAGGCAAACGGCTCGGGCTCGGTCAATGCCTTGATCACCAGGTCCATGCCTTCCCGTAACCTGCCGCGCCCTTCGGCGGGGTTCATTGTGTATACCTGGTCCTCGTTGGGCGTGCCCCGCAAAAACCCGATGATCACCCGGCCGTTGGTGATGTTGTCCAACATGGCCAGTTCCTCGGCGGCCCGGACGGGGTTGTTCAGGGGCAACAACTGGCCCAGGATGGCGATTTTGGCCTTTTTGCACCGCTCCGCCACGGCGGCGGCCATCACCGCCGGATTTCCGGTGGCGATGCGGCCCGAGTAATGGTGCTCCGAGAAGCTGATCCACTCGAAGCCCATCTCCTCGGCGAACTCGCACTCCTCCATACCCTCCTGGTAACTCTGAACCGAGGTTTCGGGGTCGTGGTAGCTGGGTGGGATGGGCCAGGTGGAGGGGAACAGATGCCGCTGCGAGTAGCCCATGGGCCCAAAGTAGGACGCCTTCATCGTTTGTCCCTCGGCGGAAAGACTCTTGGGAGATTCTTTGGCCTATTTAAATGGCCCCGTGGGACGGTGTCAAGGAACCGATGGGGCGCTGCTGGCAAGAAGCCGATGAGATTCGCGGCCAGTCTTTCCCACCGCACCACCGGCTACGCCAGTTCGACGCCTTCGCGGAAGGACGCGTGGGAAACGCCGGTGCGCTCTTTGAACACTTGAGAAAGCCGGCTCCGGCGGCTGAACCAAAAGTCAGCTAAATCCCCCATTGTCCCTCTAAACAAAAAGGGGACAATGGGGGATTTGGATATACCAGGGCGCGGGCCAACCCCAACCGAATCAGTCCCCGGCGGGCTGGGCCTCCCTTGCCGGGCTTCTCAGCAGGTCGTAGTGCCTGCCTCCCAACGCCACGAGACCCTCCAGGTCTTCGGCCAGCAGGTATCCCTTGTCGACCAGGTCCTGGGCGGCTTTGCCGATCAAGTCCTGGTAATGCTCCCTGGAATCGTAGCGCTCCTCCACCGACAACCGGGGGTCTCCGGTGGCTTCCCGCTCTTCCCGGGTCGCCGGGAACGGTATGGAGGAGCCGCGCAGGGTGCCGCCCGATGCGCCGCCGGTGGACAGGGTCTGGCCCTCGCCGCCCATGCCGGCGTGCCGCGTGTTCCAGCCGGTATGGGTCGCCAGGGGCACCGTTACGAAGGGCAGGCGGATACCGGCCAGCTCGTTGCCGTCCCGGTCCACCGCCGACACCAGGTGGGGATACACCCGGCCGATGCCCGCGGGTATCTGGGTGGGCACGCCGGGGTCCGGCCCGAAGTCCAGACGGGCGAACCGGCGGAAGGGCGCCGGCGGTTTTACGCCAGGGATGGTCCTTAGAATCTCGGCGGCCTTCGCCGGAGGCACGGCGGTACCGTCGTCGATCCTGGGATAGCTGCTGGGAGGCGGAGCTTCCCCGGTGGTGACCCAGCGGTCCAGGTTGACCAGAGCCGCCCGCAAGAAGGCACGGTGGTCCAGGCAGTTGATTGGG
>JADFPM010000050.1 GCA_022562335.1 Chloroflexota bacterium | reverse complement strand
GCCGTTATTGATGCCGGCGTCGTAATCAGACGGGATGCCCGGCACGTCATTCGGCTCCATGAATGCGATCAGCTGGTCCCGGCCGACCTCGAAGAATATGTGCCTGACGTGGCCGCCTTCCTTGATCTTGATGATGTCGCAACGCACCACTTTGAAACCCAAGACGTTCTCGTAGAAATCACGGGTCTTGTCCAGGTCCAGAGTTGAAAGGCCGATGTGAGAGAATCCTTTGCTAGACATCTTTGACCCCCTTCTAGTCTCGTGATATTGGGATTGAGTGTAGTCACCCTCCCTTTCACTGTCAATCGCAGCCTGGGCCACGGCCAAGGATGACAAACGCTAGAATGGGACCGGAATATGACCCCAAATATGAAGTCTCTCCATCTCCTTTTTTTAGCAATTATATGTCTGGCGGCGGCAGGCTGCTCCGCCGATGACCGGGCCCCGGTAACCAACCAGACATCCGCGCTCGGTTCGACCATTGCGGGCACAACCCCGTCACCACAGCGCAGTCCCATGCAGCCGCCGAAAACCGGCAACCCGGAAAATCCACCGTTCTACGCCTACACCCATCACCGGTCCGATGGCAACCGGTTCGTATCCGGCCGGGGCTCGTTGCAAAGAGCGGCGCCGGTGGATATTCCGCTGGCGGGAGTTCCCCGGTGGCTGGTGGCCGCTCCCTTTGGCGCCGGCGTCTTGTGGGTGGCGGTCTTGGAAGATGGCCGGGTACAGGGGTTCTTGGTCATCGGGAAGGCGGTAAGCGAACAACCGATCACTCCCAAGCGGTTGCCGCCGGGAATGCCGCCGGTGTTGAAGGTGGTGGACGGGCAGGCGGAATTGCTCACCCCGTCAGGCGCCGCGGCTTCACCTCTGACGCCCCCCGCAGTCCTGCAGCCCAACGGGGGCATAGCGTATCTGGAAGCCGGAGGCGGGCTGGTTTTATCCGATGGCCCTTCGTCCCGGTTGCCGGTCAACGCCCTGCCCGACGCCAGGCTGCTGACCGGCGAAAACAACCGCTTGCTGGTGTTGACCGGACCGACCACTATTTATTCCCACGGCGTATTGGGAGACGCCATCGAGGCCGGCGGATTTACGCTGGTCCAGGTGTATCCAGAATTAAAGATTGAGTCTACGGTGGGATTGACCGGCGAGGTGATAGAGGGGTTGGCCGCCATCTGGACCGACTTGGACGGCGACGGGACCAGGGAGATATTGGTGACCGCCAGCAACGTTGACCGGGGCGCCCGCCTGCTGGTCTTCGACGAGGCCGGGAATCAGATCGCGGCGGGCCCGGCCGGGGGAAGTGGATTGCGTTGGCGGCACCAGCTGGCGGCAGCGCCCTTTGGGCCTGGGGGCGAGATGGAGATCGTGGACGTGCTTACGCCCCACATAGGCGGCGTGGTGGAATTTTTCCGCCTGGAAGGGAAAGAGTTGCGGTTGGTGGCCGAGATACCGGGGTTTCGCTCCCACCGCATCGGGTCGCGAAACCTGGACATGGGCCTGGCCGGCGACTTCGACGGCGACGGCTCGGTGGAGCTGGCGGTCCCAACCCAGGACCTTTCCCAACTGGGCTTTATCCGCCGGACCCAGGACGCCTCAAGTGGAGCAGAGGTGGCCTGGACCTTGCCCATTGGCGGGACGGCCGCCACCAACATCGCCGCCGCGACTGAAAAGGACGGGCGTATCACGTTGGGCATCGGAAGGGAAGACAATGTGCTCAGGGTATGGACGCCGCCCTAGCTAGATATTTTTAGCCGCGCGGGTTTTGACGGCGGTTACTTTTGCAGCAGGCGGGCCATTCGCGCCTTGTGGTGGACGGCGTCTCCCAGATAATGCTGCAGGGTGCGGGCCCGCTTGGTGAATTGGGTAAGCCCGTATTCCAGGTCGGTGCCGATGCCGGCGTGGACGTGGTGGGACTCGTCGCAGGCCAGGGGGAACCCCACGCTGGCGATGGCCTTGGCCATGGATATGCTGACCCGGGCATCGGCCTGTCCCTCGTCCACCTGGCTCAGCGCCTCGTAGGTCGCCCACTTGGCGGCGTCGGCCTGGGTCAGGGATTCGATCACGTGGTCCTGCACCCGCTGGAAGGTGCCGATGGGAACGCCAAAGGCCATGCGGGTCTGGCTGTACTCCAGGGACATCTCGTGCACCCTTTGGGTGCCTCCGGCCATGTAGGCGCTCAGCACCACCGTGCCGATGTCCAGCGCCTTCTCGATGGCGGGCCAGGCGCCGTCCACGGGGCCCAGGACCGCGCTTTGCGACACCATCACGTTGTCCAGGGTCACCTCGCAGACCTTGGGCCCGATCCACCCCGTCTGGACCCGGACGCTTACGCCCTGGGAATTCTTGTCCACCACGAATAGGGTTATGCCTTGATCCGGGCTGCCGCTCTGGCTGGTGCGCGCGGCCACCAACAGTTGGTCGGCCACGTTGGCGTCGGGCACGAAAAGCTTGGTCCCATCAAGTACAAAGCCATCGCCTTGTTTGGCGGCCTTAAGCTGCACCTGGGCCGGCTCCCAGCCGTACTCCGGTTCGGTGAGGGCGAAAGCAAAGATCTGCTGGCCCGATGCGATACCCGGCAACAGGGCCTTTTTTTGGTCATCGCTGCCGGCTTCCATGATGGCCTGAGCGCAAATCACCGAGGATGAAAGGTGAGGACTGGGGCAAGCGTAATATCCCATGACCTCGTACAACACGCCCAGGTCGGTGAAGCTGTTGCCCGACCCGCCGTACTCTTCGGGGATGGTCATTCCCGCCCAGCCGATCTCGCACATCTTCCGCCAGACCTCTTCGGAAAACCCCGAGGGACTGTCGTCGATCTCCAGCACCTTGTCCTTGGGCATCTCCCCTTCCATGAACTCCTTGGCCAGGTTCTGGATCAGAGTCTGCATCTCAGTCAGCGCGAGGTCCATTACGGCATCTCCCGATTTTCCCGGATTCCAACGGGGCAATGTTTCTGATGTTTAGGGTTGGGCGCCGGATCTTTCGCCACCGGCCATACCCAGGTGACGGGCTATTATATCAGCGTCGGAGCCGCTTACGCCCACGGGATCGTTTGACACCAGGCTCTGCCTTTGTTGCAACTCGAACTTGCCTTGAGCAGGGGACCTGGGGTCTTCCTCGTCCAAGAGGGAATAAACGCCAAGCACCTGGCGGACGGTCCGCGCATACCTCTGGGCGGCCCGCTTCCGCCACATCCGGGTCTGGGCCGGCTGGTAGGTGGTCTTTTGGCCGTTGGCCCGCAGCCAGGCGTCCCGCAGCTGGAACAACCGCGCCACCCGGCCGTCGATGTAGGCGTCCATCACCATCTGCTGGACCACCGGTTCTTGGATCAGGGGAAGGCCCTGCCTGGTGGCCGATCCCGCGTAATGCAGGAGACGGACCACACCGGCGTCCAATGTGGCTGGTGCGGCGGTCTGCGCCGCTGCATTCAGGGCGGAATGCATCAAGGACCAACCCTCGCCCTTGGGACCCAGCAGGCAGGAACGTGGCACGCGGACCTGGTCGAAGTCTACCTGCCTGGGGCCGCCGTCAACCAATCTCCGGGTAGACCGGGTGGCAATCCCTTCCAAGCCGGCCGGAACCAGCAGGCTGATGGTGGTATCCGGGCTGTGACCGCCGGGTGGAGGCTCTGCGTCAAGATAGGCCAGGGTCCACAGATAGCCGGGCGTGGGATCAGAACCCGAGAACCAGGCCTGGCCGTTCAACACGTAATCGTCGCCGTCCTGGCTGGCGATCACCCTCATGGGGTCCGGCGGGGTCTCGTTTGAAGCCGGCGGGTCTTCCGTGAGTCTTGTGGAGGAATGCAGGTGTGCCAGATGGAGACCTTTCCCTGGTTGATGGCGGTTATCAGGTCCATCGCTTGAGATTGGGAGCCGAATCTATCGAGTGCCCGTGCTAGAGCGGCGGTCCCTCTGTCTAGAAGCCACCCCAAGCCCCGCCGGTCCAATTCCTCGGCCAGGATCACTTCCTCGCCCTGGGAAGCCCCTATACCCCCGTATTCCACGGGTTCGGTGGGGGCCAGCCAGCCCTTCTCCCCCAGAAGGCGGCGCAGGTCCGTTGCGGGGGCCTTGGAGGCCTGCCCGACGGCGTCGTCGAGGTCATGTGGCAGGTTGGCGTCCAGCCATGCGCTAACTTCCGTGCGGAAGCTTTCCTGGGCATCGGTGTAGTGGTAGGTGAAGTCCAACGTGTCTCCGGAACGGGGGCGGCGGGATTAAGAATCTTCCTGGGTGTAGCGGGCGGGCAGGCCGGAGCGTTCGCTTTCCAAAATACCCTGGGCGATCTCCCATCCCTGACCGGGGTGGCCCACCAGGCAATCTCCCGGCACGCGAACGTTTTCAAGCAAGAGTTTGCGTTCACTGCCGGCCAGCAGACGCAACGTCTTGATGGATATACCGGGAAGGGTGGCGTCGACCATCAGAAGGCCCAGGTTTTCGTGCCGGGGCAGGTCGGGATCGGTGACCGCCAGGGTCCAGAGATAGTCGGGGTCGAAACGGCCGGTGATGAAGTTCTTTTCTCCGTTGATCACGTAGTCATCGCCGTCCCATATCGCCTGGGTGGAGACGGAAGCGAAGTCGGAGCCGCTGCTGGTCTCGTTGAACGCCTGCCAGGTGATGGTCTCGCCCCGCAGACAGGGAAGGACGTAACGTTGTTTTTGCTCTTCGGTCCCCCAGGACATTACCGCCGGGATCCACCTGTAGTTATCGCCCATGGTGGGCAGACGCAACTGGCTCAATTCCTGCTGGATGATGGCAGCCGCAGCGGGGCTAAGACCGCCGCCGCCGTACTCCCGGGGGTAGTTGGGCGCCAGCCAACCCTGGGCGCCCAGCTTTCGCCGGAATTCCTTTATCGTGACCTGGGTGTCTTGGTCCAGGGGGCTGCCATCGGCGGGAACGGCGACCTGGGCCGGGGTGTTCTGTTCCAGCCAGGCGCGCACGGCCCAACGAAAGGCGCGCTGTTCCTCGCTTTGACCCTCATCAAAATCCATGGACTGCCGTCCCTTTCCTAGATCACGGGTTTCGCCGAGATGGTTTGCCGTTTACAGATGAACGGGCGGGGCCTGGTTTCCTGGCGCCCCGCCCGTGAAAAGCCGTTGTGGTAAGAGTTAAACGCCCGAGACGCCGGTGGTGGAAGGTGTCGCCGCCGCCCGCTCCCGGGTGCGGCTGATGCCCATGCGCCGGGCCATGATCACCTTTTGGATCTCCACCGTGCCGCCCGGATGGGCGCCGGTGAGGCTGCTGCGTTGGTAGACCTCGGGCTGTCCTCCAAAGGGAGCCCTGGGTTCTTGGACCCCCAGCAGGGAATACATGCCCATGATGTCCCGGGCCCGGTCCGCGTTGCGTATCCGGAATTCCTTCAGGAACATGGAGTTCTGTGAGCCGTGGTAGGTCATCTCCTGGCGGGCCTGGTACATCCAGAAGTTTCGTTGGGCGAACAAAGTGCTGGTGTGGGAGTCTATGTAGGCATCCATGGCCGTCTGCGCCAACACGGGGTCGGCCGACAGTGGTTTGCCGTTGCGCGTGGTCTTATTGGCGTATTCCATCAGGTTTTCCAGGGCTTCGTCCCTGGGGAAGGCGATGCCGCGGCCGCCATGCTCAATCTCCAGGGTGGTCTGGGTCACCTGCCAGCCCTGGTGGTCGTCGCCGATGAGGTGGTCGCCGGGGACGCGCACGTTGTCCATGAAAATGAAACTCTGGTCATGGCCGGTGAGCAGGTTCAGCCGTTGAAGCTCCAGGCCCGGGGATGGCGATGGAACCAGGAAATAGCCCAGATTCCGGTGCCTGGGAGCGTCTTCGTCGGTGACGATGGGGCCAAACAGAAGGTCCACGTCGCCGTGGCCGCTGATAAACGTCTTTTGCCCCGTGATGATCCAGTCGTCGCCGTCCCGTACCGCTTTGCTCTGGAGCGACGCCAGGTCGGAGCCGGCGTTGGGCTCGGTGAAATTCTGAAAGGCGATCTTCTCAGCGGTGAGCAGCGGCTTCAGGAATTTTTGTTTCTGCTCTTCCGTGCCCCAAACCAGCAGGGTGGGGAAGATGTAGCTATTGGTAAAGGTGCGCACCACCCTGGCGCGTTCGAATTCTTCCAGGATGATGGTCTCGTATTCCCCGGAAAGACCGCCGCCGCCGTACTCGGTGGGGTAGGTAGGAAACAACCAGCCTTTGGCCGCCAGCTGCATGTGCATGTCCCGCCAGAACTTATACAGCTCGTCGGTCAGGTCCAGCCGGTCCACGGGGGATCTCATATCCTCGGGAATATTGGCTTGCAGCCAATCCCGGACCTCTTTCCTGAATTCTTCTTGTTCGGTGGAGTAAGAGAGTTTGAAGTCCATTGCAGGCCTCCCGTCATCGAGGCTCGGCTGGGGATTTACCGCCACCAAGCGATGGCCAATCCCGGCCGGCTAGCTTCGATTCTGACCCTGCGAACGTACAGTTTGCGGGCACCGTTGTCAAGTGTGGCGCCCCTCCCGGTGGAACCGGAAACCGGCGGCTTTTAAAAGGGGATTCCTTGACTGGGTCTACGTATTTCGTTATAAATACGCTGGGGTCCGGATAGATTTAATTGCCACGGAGAGGGCTCTTTGTCTTCGGTCTTTGACCTGCACGTTCACACCAACCAGGGAAGTCCTGACAGCAGCTTGACCCCCGAGGACATGGTGGCGGAGGCTTCCCGTGTGGGCTTGACCGGCATCATGGTCACCGAGCACGTGGGATGGCCCCGGCCCGACTTTGATGCCTTCGCCAGGGACCAGGACGTCATCCTGGTCCGGGCGTTGGAAAACTACTCCCCTCTGGGGCATATCATCACGTTGGGGTTGCGCGAGCACGTCACCGGGTTCACCGGCGGCATCGAAACGGTGAAAAAACTTCGTCAAGAGGTGGACCGGGTGGGCGGGGTCATGATCCTGGCCCATCCATTCCGCTACCTCTTCGATCTGCCGGGGGTATACTCCCAAAACATTCTGTTTGAAGATGTGGCCACCGTGCCGTCGACCCCCGAAGAGGCCGCGCTTCACCCCATATTCGGCCTGGTGCACGAGATAGAAGTGGTCAATGGGGCCAACAGCGAGGTGGAGAACCGGTTCGCCCAGGAAGTGGCCCACGTATTGGGCCGCCGGGGCACCGGCGGCAGCGACGCCCACTCGGTCAACGGGCTGGGCAAGGGGTCCACGCTGTTTCAGGGTGACATCCGCAACGAAAGAGACCTCTTGGACGCGCTGCGGGCCGGGGATTACGTTCCCCAAGAGGGTTTCCACCTGGGAAATCCCCAGGAGTACCGCCTGGGCTCCTAATAAGGGCGTGTAGTAGTATTCGCCAACCGAGGACGGAGGAAGATTTATGGCTGACCGTTTGGAAGGAAAGGTGGCCGTGGTCACCGGCGGGGGAAGGGGCATCGGCCGGGGCATCGCTCTGCTGCTGGCCGAAGAAGGGGCTTCGGTGGTGGTCAACGACCTGGGCTGCGAAGTCGACGGCACCGGCGCTTCCCACGTCCCGGCCGACACCGTGGTTTCCGAGATACAGGACCGGGGAGGCCAGGCTACCGCCAATTACGAAAACGTGATGGAGATGGCCGGCGGCGAGAGCGTGGTTCAAACGGCGGCCGACACCTACGGAAAGGTGGACATCCTGGTCAACAGCATCGCCATCATGAAGGACCGGATGATCTATCAGATGACCCAAGAGGACTGGGACGAGGTGGTCAATAACAACATCAAAGGCTTTTTCACCCCCACCCGGTTTGCTTGCATCCTGTTCCGGCAGCAACGCAGCGGCCGGATCGTCAACCTGACCAGCGATGCGGGCCTGGGAGCGGTGGGCACGTCCAACTATTCGGCCGCCAGCGAAGGTATAGTCGGCTTCACCAGGACGGTGGCCAGGGATATGGGCAGATATGGGGTCACCTGCAACGCCATCTCCGCCATGGCGCGGACCCGGCTTTTTCCGGGATTGGTGTCGGAATACCGGGAAGGAAGCGCCGGCCTCACCCCCGAAGACGTGGCGGGTATCGGCCCATCCCCGGCCATTCGCCGTTGGGAAGGGGCCGGATCGCCCGACGATGCGGAAAACGTGGCGCCCCTGGCGGTGCTGCTGTGCACCGACCTCGTTCCCAACCTCAACGGTTACGTCCTTGGTGTCCGGGGCGGCAGCATCTACCTATACTCCAACCCCCAGATCGAGAGAAGCATCCACAAGATGGGCCGGTACACCATGGATGAGATGGACGTTCTGGTCCCCAAGATGATCGCCGCGGGCATGGGCGGCTGATGAGCCTTTGCAGAAATCAGCGTCATCAACCCCGTTGGTGGTGAGCTTGTCGAACCATCCTTCTGGGAAAGAACCCTTCGACAAGCTCAGGGCGAACGGAAGATTCTAACGGGTATTTGCAAAGCTAGGCACTAGATGACAATTTAGATATCCGGGCATCAAAGGTTCGTAAACCGGGCGTCATAGTCATAGAGGAGACAGAGATGGGAGAGCGGCTAAAAGGCAGGGTAGCGATCGTCACGGGGTCGGGACGGGGCATTGGCCGGGGCGTCGCCATGCTTCTGGCGGAAGAGGGAGCCTCGGTGGTGGTGAATGACCTGGGTGGAAACCTGGACGGCACCGACGTCTCGGCCTCGCCCGCGGATGAAGTGGTGGCTGAGATCCGGGATGCCGGGGGTGTCGCCGTCGCCAACCACGACTCGGTGGCGACCTATACCGGCGCCGGAGATATCATCAAGACCGCCATCGACAACTATGGTAAGGTGGACATCCTTTGCCATGTGGCGGGCATCCTCAGGGACCGCATGGTCTTCAACATGGCGGAAGAAGAGTGGGATGCCGTGCTGGCCGTCCACCTGAAAGGCGCGTTCAATACCGTCCGTCACGTCGTGCCCCACATGATCGATCAGAAGTACGGACGGATATGCCTTTTCTCGTCGGGCTCGGGTCTGGGTAATACCGGCCAGGCCAACTATTCGGCGGCAAAAGAAGGGATGGTTGGTTTCGTCCGGTCCCTGTCCCGGGAGTTAGCTCCCCACGGCATCACCGTCAACGCCATCTATCCCGGCGGGCAAACCCGGATGACCGGCTCCGTGCCCGACACGGCCCGGGAACTTCGGGCGGCCCGGGGCGTCATCGGCGGCGGGCAGATGGCCGGACGGTCCCAAGAGGCGTCCCAGGAGTCACGAGACCCGTTGAACAACGCGCCCAAAGTGGTCTACCTTTGCACTGAAGTGGGTGGCCAGGTCACCGGCCAGGTCATCGGGACCAGCGGCTGGCCAATGACCCTGTATTCTCCCCGCCACGTGATACGCAGTATCCACAAAGACGGCCGGTGGACCCTGGACGAACTTGAAGAGATCGTGCCCTCGGCTCTGGCGGCCGGGTTGGTGAATCCCGCTCCCGCGCCGGTTGAGGACGCTCCGACGGCATAGCCCGGCGGTCACGGGCTCGACGACGGTTGCCCCGGCCTAGATCAACGGCCTCGGCTTGGCTTGAGTATGCAAATTTTCGGTCCTAACCGGCCGTTCTTATAGAGGCAGGAATATCGGCACATCTGTTCCAGGTTCCAAGCGGCCTCGCCGTGTTTTTTACGGCTGGTGGGTGCTGGCCGCCGCCTCCGTACAGGGAATGTTCGGAAACGGCGCCATCTCCAGCGGCTTTCCCAGGTTTTTCGAGCCCATTCGCAGCGACCTGGGTATCAGTTATACCTCCATGTCCCTGGTGTTCAGCCTGGCCAGGGCGGAGGGAGGTATGGGCAGCCCGTTGGTGGGTTGGCTGGTAGACAAGTTCGGCTCCCGCCCCATGATCCTGTTCGGTGGACTGACCGCCGGCATCGGGCTGATGTTGCTGTCCCGGGCGGACACCTACTGGCAGTTGGTGATCCTCTACGTGGGCATCGTCTCGTTGGGCAAGACCGCTGGTCTAGGCCAGACCCTGATGGCCACCGTCAACCAATGGTTCGTCCGGCGCAAGGCCGTGGCCATTTCCACCCTGATGACCGCCTTCGCCGGAGGCGGGGCTATCGTGATGCCGCTGCTGCACCTGGGCATCACCCAGCTGGGTTGGCGGGACACCATCCTATACACCGGTATCTTCGTGGCCCTGATCACGATACCGGCTACCCTGGTGATACGAAGCCGGCCCGAAGACATGGGCTTGGAGCCCGACGGCGGAAGCGCCCCCCCACCCCGAGCAGGAGAAGCAGGTCCAAGGGGCCGTCCCAGACCGGGCACCGTTGAATTCACGGTGCGAGAGGCCCTGCGCACCCCGACATTCTGGCTGATACTGGCGGGGGTCGTGGCCCGGGTCTCTGCCACCAATGCCATCATCGTCCACATTTTCCCCCTATTGGCCTGGAAGGAGGTCAGCGAGCAGTCGGCCGCCTATTACGTGACCCTCATGTTCGTCCTGGCCATACCGTTGCGCTTCGTGTTGGGGGTGACGGGAGGGGTGGTGTCGCCGCGCCACGTGCTGTTCGTTGGCATGAACGTTGGAGCGCTTGCGTTAGCTATGCTGTGGCTTTTGGAGCCCCGTTACGGCGTTCCCATTTTCATCGTGGGCATGGCCGTGGTGGAGGGCATGTCGTCTCCCAACTGGATCATGGTGGGCAATTACTTTGGCCGTTCCAGGTTCGCCAGCCTGATGGGGGTGATGAGCCTTTTCCACAACGTGGGCCTCTTCATCTCTCCCATTTTCAGCGGCTGGGTGCGGGACACCACCGGCGGCTACGGGCTGGTGTTGATCGCTTTTGTCCCGCTGTATCTGATAAGCTCCGTCTGCTTCTTGCTGGCCCGGCGTCCAGCGCCGCCCCCAACGGCGTCCCCGCAGGCGGCTGAAACGACCTCCTCGGGCGCCGCATCAGCAGGGTGATACGGTAAGACCGCACCGCGGCCAACCGGGCATCCACGCTTACCGCATCCACGCTTAACATCGAATTTCCCGGGTGGAAGTGGTCTCCCAGGGCCAAATCCTGCTATTATGGGCCACGACTGATTTTTTGACTCTATGCTCGACGGAATTCTCAAATGGGAGGCAGGCTAAAAATGTCCGACGACTCCATCCGGCTAAAGAACATCAATCACATCACCTACAATGTGAAAAACAAAGACGCGGCGTTGAAGTGGTACACCGAGACCCTGGGGCTGAAGCAGATCCCCAAGATGGTGGATAGTGACCGTCTGTACTGGCTGCAACTTCCCAGCGGGGCCATGGTGCACATCATCGAAAATCCCGACGCCCCGTCCGCACCTTCCCACCACACCGCTTTCGAGGTCGACGACTTGGACGCCGCCCGGGATGCCATGATAGGCAAGGGAGTGGAGGTCACTGAGATACAGACCAGGCACGACGGCCAGCGGGCCTGTTACCTGGAAGATCCCGATGGCAACCGCATCGAGCTTTGCACCGTGTCCGGCTTCGGGGTCTTGGTTTAGAGGGTCTTGATCCGTCTGATCTGAGGACGGATCACGGGTTGAAACAACAGAGGGCCGCGAGGCCCTCTGTTGTTTTCTTGTTATTTCCGAACAGCGCCCTCGTGGGGCCGTTGCGGTGGGGCCTTTTGGATCAGAGACACCAGCAGTGTTTTGGAGGCCGAGGCGATATCATCCACCGCCGCCTGGAAGACGGCTATATTTGCCTGAGATGGGTGGCGGTAGCCGCTGATCTTACGCACGAATTGAAGCGCAGCCTCCCGGATTTCCATATCTGTGGGCTGGCCTACGGGTGTCCGCAATACCTTTATGCTCCGGCACATTTCGCTTTCTTATCCTCGTTTTGTTTTGGTCTGGCTGAGGTGGACCCGGAAATTCGGACAGGTGGTTAAGTGAGAGTTCTGCTCCTAAACTAAACGCAGCTGTTGCTGTGAAGAAGGAGTGGGACATGTCGAAAGAACGGAGGAAGCACAGCCCATCCTTCAAGGCCAAAGTGGCCTTGGAGGCGGTGAAGGGCGAGGAGACGGTGGCCCAATTGGCCGCCCGTTACGAGGTACATCCCGGCCAGATCCAAGCCTGGAAGAAGTCCTTGTTGGAAGGAGCAGCCGGTGTCTTTGATGGGAATCGGGATAAACGTCAGAAGTCCGATGAGGTCCTTGTCGCCCGGCTCTACCAACAGATCGGCCAACTGAAGGTTGAGCGGGATTTCTTGGCGGAGAGGCTCGGTCCATGAGCCGGGAGCGGCGGCGGGAGATGGTCGACCGCCGGCACCCGGACTTGTCCACAGTGAGGCAGTGCGCTCTACTGAACATCAGCAGGTCCAGCCTGCACTACCGGCGCAAAGGGACTTGCCCGGAGGACCTGGTGTTGATGAAGCAGATCGATGAGCAGTACCTGGCAACACCCTTCTATGGGTCAAGACGCATAAAGGTCTGGCTTGGCAGGCAAGGTCACACGGTGAATCGGAAGCGCGTCCAGCGTTTGATGCGGGTCATGGGACTACGTGCGATCTACCGGCGGCCCCGGACCAGCAAGCCGGGATCCGGGCACAAGGTGTATCCCTATCTCCTGGGTGGCCGGGATATCACCA
>JADFPM010000307.1 GCA_022562335.1 Chloroflexota bacterium | reverse complement strand
AGGTTCACGATCTCAAAGTTGACCCTCTTGGGAAAGATGAGGTGACGCTCCACCTTGGGCCCTATGATATGCAGCGGGTAATCTGACACCGGCTCGTCTACAAAGGCCACCGCATGCGGGTTGCCCATGGAAACGAAGGTCAAGGCCAGGTGGCGGTCTTCGATACTCAGCGGATAGCCGGTTACCGGCCCGGAGAAATGGGAGCCACTTATGGCGGGGTCTAAAACCACCGGGATATCGGCGGGACGCAATCCCGGCGCGCCCATGGCTACCCTGGCGCCGGTGACACTGCCACCTGCGTAAACGGGCTCAACGGTGCGGACCCCAGCCAACGTTTCTATTTTGAGCGATCCTCCGAAATCCCTAGCGATCTCTCGCTCTATCGCGTATTTGGCGAAGCAGCGGATGCCGTTGCCGCACATCTCGCCTTCCGAACCGTCGGCGTTGAACATTCGCATCTTAAGGTCGGCGACTTCCGAATCCAAGATCAATATGATGCCGTCGCCGCCAATCCCAAAATGCCGGTCGCTCATCTTGCGGGAAAGCTCGGGCCAATCCTCGCTGAGACCGCGGGCGTCAATGTAAATATAGTCATTTCCGGCGCCCTGCATTTTAGTGAATTTCATCGCTTGGTCTCACAGACGGATGCCGCACAATTGTATCACAGGGGTCCGTGGTTGACAGAAAACGGTCCACCAGTTCAGCCGCATGCCGTTGCAGGTCGGGACCGGCCGCATCCAGCCATTTGATCCTGGGGTCGTTGGGCTTGAACCAGGAATATTGCCGCCGCACCAGGCGGTGGGTCTGGTATTTGGTGCGTTGCACCGCCTCATCCAGGCTTATCTCACCGTCCAAAAACCGGCCGAGCTCCCGGTATCCGAGGCTGGCCAGGGGGCCTTTACCCATGGTAAATCCCATTTCGGCCAGGCTTTTCACCTCGTCCAGGAACCCCGCCGACATCATGGCGTCAACCCTGCGGTCGATGCGCTGGTACAGCTCCAGCCGCTCCATGGTCAAGCCGATCACCAGGGCGTTGGGCGCGGCGCTGGAACTCACGGCATCTGATCGCTCGGCTACTTGGGAAGGCAGACGCTGGGTTGCGTGGTGGATCTCCAACGCCCGGATTACCCGCCTGACGTTTCGGGGATCGATCTGGGCGGCCCGCGTTGGATCGATGGCCATCAATTCTTCATGGAGCACGGCGGCGCCTTTCTGTTCCGCCTCCAGGGTTTTGGCTTCGCGGAACTGGGGGTCGGGGGGCGGCTGGGGGACCTCCCACCCGTCGTGTAGCGCCCAGATGTACTGTCCGGTGCCTCCGGCGATGATGGGCAGCCCATCCCGGCTTCTGATGTCCGAGGCGGCCGACCGGGCCATGGACATGAAGGTGGCAACGCCGAAGTTCTGGTCCGGGTCCAGGATATCCAGGAGGTGATGGGGAACTTGCCGCTGTTGCCGGGCCGTGGGCTTGGCCGTGCCGATGTCCATGTGCCGGTAAACCTGGCGGCTATCGGCGCCAATGATCTCGCCGCGATAACGGACGGCCAGGTCTATGGCCAAGTCGGTTTTGCCCACGCCGGTGGGGCCTACGATAAATATCCATGGTTGGTTTGGCTCCGGTTCATCAATTGCCATGGCATTCACAGAAGGTGGCGACGGGCGATGACTAAGACCCGCTCTTGGCCTGAGCCGTCAACCGGGCGATCTCAAGAAATGGCTCGGCCTGGAGGCTGGCGCCTCCCACCAGTGAACCGTGGATGCTGTCTTGGGCGGCGTAGCTCTCCACGTTTCCTGGGTTGACGCTGCCGCCGTAGAGCAAGGGGACCTCAGCGGCGGCGGGACCAAATAAGCTGCTCAGGGTGTCGCCCAGGGCGCCTCCCATGATCTCAGCGGCCACTTCCGGCGTTGCGGCCTGGCCGGTGCCGATGGCCCACACCGGTTCGTAGGCCACCACCAGGCCGGTTATATCATCCACGCCCGCCAGCCCGGCCCGCACCTGCTGGGCAACGATATCCAAAGCTCGCCCGCTCTCCCGCTGCTCCAGGGTTTCGCCCACGCACAGTATCGGCTTGATACCGTGCTCCAGGGCCGCTTTGACCTTGCGGTTGACCAGGTCGTCGGTTTCGCCAAAAAGCTGCCGGCGTTCGGAATGGCCAAGGATCACGTAGCCGCACACGCCTTGCAACATCGTGGGAGAGACCTCGCCGGTGAACGCGCCGGAAGTCTCGAAATGCATGTTTTGAGCGCCCACTTTCACCGCGGACCCTTTCACCGCATCCGCCACCCCCTGCAGGGATATATAGGGTGGGCACAGAACGATGTCGACTCCAGCCAACCCGTCCGCGCCATCCCTGACCGCGGCCGCCAGTTGGACGGCCTCTGCCGGGGTGGTATTCATCTTCCAATTGCCGGCAACCATGGGCCTAGGCATGGCGGTGGGCATGATCTTTCCTCACAATAGCGGCATGATGGAGCTAAAGCCGGTTCCCGTTTAGGGACCAGTCAGGGGCCGAACTTGGTTAGCTTGCCCGCGTGGGACATGGCAAACAGCATGACTTGGGTGGCCAGAATGTTACCGATGGAGCCTTGGCTGCAGGCGCGTTCATCGAAGGATTTGATGCCCTCCCCCTTGGTGAGCTTGGAATTGAGCATGAAGGGCACCGGGTGCCAACTATGGCTGGCCATTATGGCCG
>JADFPM010000306.1 GCA_022562335.1 Chloroflexota bacterium | reverse complement strand
GGGCCGCTGAATATGCCCGCTTCGATGTCAGCCATGTCGGGCAGGTCCAGGTGGCGTTTGGCGAAGATCTCGCTATTTGTGCCGGTGGACAGGACCAAGTGGGGCAGGTCGTTGGCGGCGGCCACGTCAATGGCCACGTGCACGCTGGCCCGCCAGGCGGCGGTGGAAAAGGGCTGCACCACGCCGGTGCTTCCCAGGATGGATATGCCCCCCAGGACTCCCAGGCGGGCGTTGGTGGTCTTTTTGGCGATCTCCTCGCCATCTGGCACCGATATCTCCACTGTAAAACGGGAATCTACGGTAAAACAGGCATCTGGACCCGATCCCTGGCCTTGGGCGGCTTCAAGGACCGACTGGATGATCATGCGTCTGGGCACCCTGGTCACCGCAGGTTGGCCTACTTCGATGCCGGTGCCGGGCCGGGTGACCGTGCCCACTCCCGGGCCTCCCACGATTCGCACCCGCTCCTCGCCGGAAGGTTCTCCGGGGTTTTCGCCAAGGGTTTCTTGGGAAGCGGTCACGCAGATCTCAGCGCCGTGGGTGACGTCGGGGTCGTCGCCGCCGTCTTTGATCACCGAGCAGAGGACCCTGTCTCCGCCTTCCAGCCATTGACAGCGGTTGATGGTGAAGGCAACGTCCTTGCCCACGGGCAGGTGAATGGTGACTTCCGAAACCGTCTCTCCGGTTAGCAGCGCTTGAACGGCAGCCTTGGCCGCGGCCGCAGCACAGGAACCGGTGGTGTAGCCGGTGCGCAACGCCCGCCGTTTCACCGTCTGGCGGCTGTAATCGCTTTCCTTTTTATCCAAGACGGCGTGCCTATTATTCCCTTGATAGGTCCAAATCATCGCTGGGGTCTGAAATCACAGTGTAACACGGATGATTCAACCCCCGGACCCTCGATCCGGGTTGTAAGCAGGGCCTTTAGACAGTCACGTCCGGTTGGCTAAACTCGCGGAGGTTGAGCCCACGTGAAATGTCATGTTGAGCCAGTCCGCCGGAGGCGCCCGCTGACCTTAGATCCTTCGGCAAGTTCAGGATCACATGGCGGTTGCTTCAGCATGAATGGGGGCCAGGTCAATGCCGGATGACGGCTTGTGGATCAGCCTGGGCGTGGGGGTAGCCGAAATAGTGGCACGGCGTTAACCCTCGGAGATCGCTACCTGTTTCCAAACTTCGCGGACCCGTTGGGCCGCCACCTTGATCACCCGGTCATCGACCCCCAGGGGCGGAGTAACGGCCATGGGCAGGCCGCGGTAGGTTTTTTGTAAACGTTCCATCTCCCCCAAAACGTTTCTTTTCAGGATCATTCCGGGGAAAAACAGGTATGGCACGGTGATGATCCGCGATGCGCCCCGTTCCTCAACCAACCTGGCGGCGGCGCTTGCCATGGTGGGATCGCCGTAATGGGACTGAGCCACCGCCACGGCAAAATTGGGCCCCAGCGCCCTTTCCACCATCTGCCCCAATTCCTCCAGCCAAACGCAGTCGTCATACTGGGACTTGGTCCCCGCTTTGACCAACAGGACCCCCGTGGTGGAGGCTTCCCTGGACCGGATGGGGTTGGTGGCGGGCAGAGACCTGACCCGTTGGGCCACCAGGTCGGCCAGGTCAAAGTCGGCGCCGAATCCGTTGGCCAGATGTAGCTCCAGGCCGGGCTCCTGCGCCCGAAGACCGGTCAGCAACTCGTCCATTTCCAGGGTGGCGTGCTTTCCGTTGCCCAATAGAAAGGGGGCCACCACCACGCGCCGCAGTCCCTGTTCCCTCAGTATCTGCACGGCCCGGTCGGGATGGGGCTCGATGAATTCCAAACATGACAGGATCACCTGGGCCTGACCATCGCCCAGGGAATCCTGGAGCTTTTGAGCCGCGTCTTGCAACCCCTTGGGCGTGCTGGGGCATCTGGGGCACCAGTTGGGAGGACGGGGGTTGATGGACTGCCAAAAGCAAGAGCATTCCGCCCGGGAGGAGCCTCGTTGGCTCCCGTGGGCCAACAAAACCACGCCCCAGCGGCCGTTTTGATCGCCGGTCATACTCATGTTCCCGCCTGTTTGCCCGCAAGAATCAACATGGCATTTACCGCCGCCGCCGCCGCCGAGCTTCCGCCCCGGCGGCCTCGAATGGTTATGAACGGGACGCTGCTCCGTTCCAATTCTTCTTTGGACTCGGCGCAGGCCACAAAGCCAACGGGCATTCCCAGCACCACCGCCGGCTGGTTAGCGCCTTCCCCCAGCAGGTCCAGCAGGGCCAGCAGGGCCGTGGGGGCGTTGCCAATTGCCATCACCGCTCCATTCATCAAAGGGGCCAATTCGCGGATGGCCGCCACCGACCTGGTGGTGCTTTCCCGCTGGGCCCTTTGTGCTACTTCGGTGGTGTCGATGCGGCAATGGGTGACTACTCCGAGGCCGGGCAGCATGGCCTTGGAGATACCGACCTCCACCATCCGGACGTCGGTCAATACCGGCGCGCCGTTCCGGAGGGCCGCGATGCCCCGGCCGACCGCTCCCGGACTGAACCGGATGGATTCGGCGATGTGGGGGTCGCCTTCGGCCCGGACGATGCGGCAAACCACGAACCGCTCATCGCTGGTCAAGTCTAGAGAATCCGGCAGACTGGCCTCTACCATTTCGAGGCTTTTCTCGTCGATCTCATCGGGCAATAGCGCGTATTTTTCGACCAAAGTCAAATCTCAGTCT
>JADFPM010000049.1 GCA_022562335.1 Chloroflexota bacterium | reverse complement strand
TCCATCGTCAACGAGCCGACGAGCTGTTGACTGAGATAGGCCTTCACGTGGGGCAGGAGATGATTTTGGTCATGCTGCTGGACAATGAAGGCATCACCCAGACGGAGCTGGCGGAACGCATGATGATACAGCCGCCAACGTTGACGAATTCGCTCAAGAGATTGGAACGCGAGGGCTTTGTCATGCGCAGGCCCGATCTGGAGGACCAGAGGATCTCTCGGGTCCACATGACCAATAAAGGCCATGATCTGATGGCAACGGTCAACGAGACTTGGAACAAGCTGGAAGAAGAGTCGTTCGAAGGCTTCAGCCTAGAAGAGCGCGTCTTACTTCGTAGACTGCTCATCCAGACATATCAAAACCTTGCAAGACAGGCGTGAAGCACCCCCTTTTTTAGTGGTGCATTAGCTAGCTAACCTTTGTTTAATTACTTATGCGGCTAATGAAGATATTCCTCTGGCTGCGCGGATCTCGTTCAAGCGGGCTGGGGAAAGCATCAATGGAAAGAGTCTAGAGGAGGGCGAAGATGAAACGAATCGGGGCACTTAACGATTGGCATATCCGCATTATTGGAGGCATGAAAAGCCAACCTGGAGAATCTTATCTAGAAAGATAAAAAGCAACAGGGAGTCAAAAATGACCACCCATTCTTAAAGGGATCCCAAGACTGACGAATTGCGCACGCCCGAGAATTCGGCGCTCCTCCTGTTCGACTACCAGCCCGCATTGGTCAGTGGAACAAGGTCGATCGAGAAAGAAGCCTTGATCAACAACGTAGTAGCGCTCGCCAAGGCGGCGAAGATGTTCGAGCTGCCGATCGTGCTGTCGACGATAGGGGTAAACGCCGGCTACCAGGAAAAGACCGTCGAGAGCTTCAGGCGGTCTTACCCGACGTCGAGCCTATAGACCACACCGCAGTGAACGCCTGGGAGCAGGAGGAGTTCCGTTCGGCCGTCGAGGCGACTGGCCGCCGAAAGCTCCTCATAGCTGCCCTCTGGACAGAGGTCTGCCTCGTGTTTCCCGCGCTCGACATGCTTGGAGACGGGTACGAAGTGTATGCAGTGTCCGATGCGTCGGGCGGAACGAGCGTCGATGCCCAATACCGTTAGGCCGGCGGGCACCTGGTTTTGCAGCTCTTTCGACGTCTCCGCCGGGTCCCTCTTCTCGTGGTGGGGCATCACCGCGATCCCCGGCGCCAACCCCAATGCCTCGATCCAGCCGCCGGCCTGGGGACGGCGCATCATCGACCCCATCACCATGGCCCCGGCGCTGGAACCGGCCAGCACGGCGCCGTTGTCCACCGACTCCAGGATGGCGCTGAGGAGTTGGGAGTCTTTAATGGTGGCCAACAGGTGGTCCGGGCTGCCGCCGGTGAAATAGATCACCCCGGCCCCTCGGATAGCCTCAATCAGGCCAGAGTCGTTGGCGTGCTCCCTTTCCAACACCATCAACTGACTGGCGTCACCGCCCAGTTTGGCGAAATGGGTCACGCCGTCGTTGGCGGCCTTGGCCGGTCCCGTCACGGCGGCGGTGGGTATCACCACCACCCGGGCCGGGTTCTGCCCAGAGGCGCGCATTATCTCTTGGTCCATCTCTTCGCAACCGGCGCGAAACTCTTCGCCGCCGACAAGGCACATCTGACCGGACATGGGGGCACCTCTCTTAACATCAAACACTATAACGCGGTCCCGGTATTTTAACAGAGGTGGCGCGGCCGGACCCCCTTCGCCCCAACCGTATAAAATCGGCCGGTCACGTGCCTGTTTGCCAACGATTTAAGGGGCATGGTGTGATAACATATTCAGTAACAGGCCTCCCCTAGGACGTAAACGTTCCGGGAGGCTTGACCGATTTATCGGCCCGGCGCGTCTCGAACAACAAATAAAGGCTTAAGGCTATGGCCACTCCGCTGATTCTCAATTCAATCATCGATATGATCGCCCAGGCGGTGGAAAAATCCCGGCAAGACGGGTTTCTACAACTGGACACCGTGCCCACCATCGAGGTGGAACGCCCCTCCAATCCCGAGCACGGCGATTTCGCCACCAGCCTGCCGCTAAGGTTGGCCCGGGCCACCCGCATCAACCCCTTGAACCTGGCCGAGGCGCTGGTGCAAAACATCCCCCCAACCGATGAGGTGGAGGAAGTGACGGCGGTGGCGCCCGGGTTCATCAACTTCAAACTGCGGGATAGTTGGGTGCAACAACAGGTTGAAATGGTGCGGCGGTTGGGCGCCGAGTACGGCAACGTCGACCTGGGCCAAGGGCAGCGCATGATGGTTGAGTTTGTCAGCGTCAACCCCACCGGCCCGGTGCACATAGGTCACGCCCGGGGCGCGGTGCTGGGCAGTTCCCTGGCAAACATCCTGGCCGCGGCCGGTTTCGACGTGACCCGGGAATATTATGTGAACGACGCCGGCAGCCAGATGAATGCCTTCTACGGATCGGTGCTGGCCCGCTACCGGCAAGCGCTGGGTCAAGACAGCGAGTTACCCGCCAACGGGTACGTGGGCGAATACATCTGTGATCTGGCCCGCGAGATCATCGAAGCGGAAGGCCAGCGGTTCGCCGATATGGACGAGGCTTCTGCGTTGAAGGAGATCGGCGACCTGGGCCGGGAAAAGATGGTCGCTCTTATTCGGGAAGACCTGGAGCAGATCGGCGTCACCTTCGACAATTGGTTCAGCGAACGGTCCCTGTTCGACAACGGCGATTACGACCGGGGCATGCAATTACTGCGGGAACGGGGTTTCCTGGCGGAAAGGGAAAACGCCACCTGGTTCACCTCCACCGCCCTGGGCGACGACAAGGACAACGTGGTCATCCGGTCCAGCGGAGAGCCCACCTACTTCGCTTCCGATATCGCCTACCACTACAACAAATTCGTGCAACGGGGATTCGATGCCGTGGTGGACATTTGGGGCGCGGACCACCAGGGCCACGTACCGCGCATGAAATCGGCGGTCCAGGCCCTGGGTATCGAACCGGACAGATTGACGGTGCTCATCGCCCAGATGGTCACCCTTAAACGGGGTAATGAAGTGGTCCGGGTGTCCAAGCGCACCGGTGAGTTCGTCACTCTGCGGGAACTTTCCGACGAGGTGGGCCGGGACGCCTGCCGCTTCTTCTTCCTGGCCCGTACCCCATCGACCCAGATGGAGTTCGACCTGGAACTGGCCAAGCAGGAGTCCAACGAGAACCCGGTCTATTACATCCAGTACGCCCACGCCCGCAACACCAGCATCCTGAACCTGGCCCGAAGCCGGGACATAGACTGGAGCGGGGGCGACGTTGCGCTGCTCAACCACCCCAGCGAATTGGCCCTGATACGGGCCATGCTTCGCCTGCCCGAGCTGGTGGAGGATATGGCCCGCACCCTGGAGCCCCACCACCTGCCCCACTACACCATGGAACTGGCCAACTCATTCCACGTATTTTACGAAAACTGCCGGGTGGTATCGTCCAACCCCGAAGATGCCGATATGACCCTGGCCAGGCTGAAGCTGGTGGAGTCGGCCCAGATCGTCTTCCGCCGCGCCCTGGACCTCATGGGCATGGACGCCCCGGACCATATGTAGGGCGTCATCCGGCCCACGCTATTATTTATTAATAGCTGTTGCTGGCCGGTCTGCCCAGTCTGCCAAGAATGCTGGACGATTTCCTCCACCATCGGCCCCAGTTCTATTTGCGGCAATTCCGGCTATACCACCCCCATGCCAGAAATCCCGGTTTTGGCCTGTTTTGGACGGTCCAGCCGGGACGCACCTGATGCCGCAGATGCCTATTCTTACGTCAAATCTATGCCGGAAAAGGGCCATAATGACGCCTGGCTTGAATTGACCAGCATTAGGGTTTATGATAATCTCGCCCCGTGTCCGTAATAGAAACGGATACTTGGGCGTCCTTTTGAGTGTGATCGGCCTGCCACCATGCGAAATTAGCACTATTTAATCAGCACTGATCTAGCGTCAGGCGGGGTACGACCCAAGGACCGTTGATTCCAGCGGCGGTTATCAAGACCGCGGCCAGAGGATGACAGCGTAACCGCTTAGATGCAAATTCTTATCCGAATCATCAAGATGGCGTGGCATTACAACGCCCGCCTATCCCTTGCCTACATCACCTTCTTCATCAGCGTCTGTTTCTCCCTAGCCATCCCCTGGATCCTGGGCGAGACCATCGACAGCCTGGTTTCCGTCCAAGACGGCCGGATCGTCCCCATTGGCGATCCCGGTGAGATCAGCGTCAATCTGCTGGGAATATTCACCACAGGGTTGTTTGGCCTGGCCGCGATTTTGTTGGTGGTGAGCTTGGCCCGGGGCATGTTCGACTTTGCCCGCACCTACCTCAGCGATTCCCTGGCCCAAAAGGTTGCCTACGACCTGCGCAACCTGATGTACGACAAGCTGCAGCACCTCAGCTTCGCCTTCCACGACAAAGAGCACACCGGCAACCTCTATTCCAAGGCCACGTCCGACGTGGAGGCGATTCGCCGCTTCGTCATGATGGGGATGGTCCGGTCCGTCGAAGTGGTGGTCCGGGTGATCCTCATCTCCGCCATCCTGGTTTTCCTCGACTGGAAGTTAACCCTGTTCAGTATGATGTTCCTGCCCTTCCTGGTGGTGCGCTCGGCGGTGGTGATGGTCCAGTTGCGGAACATGTGGCTCCGCGCCCAGGAGATCATGGGCCAACTGGCCACCATCCTGCAAGAGAACCTCTCAGGGATCCACGTGGTCAAAGCATTCGCCTCGGAGGAGTACGAAAAGAAGAAGTACGACCTCAAGGCACAGGAACTCCGGGTAGAGTTCTACCAAAACGAGAAGGTCCAGGGAACCAATAGCGCCTGGGTTACCCTGTATTTCACCGTGGCGCTGGGTTTCATCATGTGGTTCGGCGGCTGGCAGGTGATTCGGGGCAGCATCGAACCGGGTGAGCTGGCAAAGTTCGTTCTTTACATGGGGCAACTGGTCTTCCCCATCCGCATGTCTTCCTTCGTGATCGCCACGTTCTCCCGGGCCATTTCCTCAGGGCGGAGAGTTTTCGACGTACTGGACGCCCGGTCACCGGTGGAAGAAAAACCCGACGCCAGGGACATGGGCCGGGCCGAAGGCCACGTCCGTTTTGAAAACGTGTCATTCTCCTACGACAGCGGAACTCCCGCTTTGACCGGCGTCAACATAGACGTCCCTCAAGGAAGCGTCATCGCCCTGTTGGGGGCTCCCGGCAGCGGCAAGAGCACAATCGTAAACCTTCTTCCCCGGTTCTATGCGGTGTCGGAAGGCCGGATCACCATCGATGGCACCGACATTCAAGATTTTACCCTGGCTTCCTTGCGGCGCAACGTGGGCATCGTTCAACAGGACGTATACCTGTTCAGCGCCACCGTCAGAGACAACATTTCCTATGCCAAGCCAGGGGCGTCGGAAGAAGAAGTGATCCAGGCGGCCACGGTAGCCCAATTGCACGACCAGATCATGAGCCTGCCCCATGGCTACGACACCTGGGTCGGCGAACGGGGCGCTACTCTTTCGGGGGGCCAGCGCCAACGTCTATCCATCGCCCGCACCATATTGATAGATCCGCCGGTTTTGATCCTGGACGACTCTACCTCCAGCGTGGACGTGGAGACGGAACGGCAGATCCACCGGGCGATGACCGAGGTCATCAAAGGCCGGACGACGTTCATCATTGCCCATCGCCTAAGCTCCGTTCAGCAAGCCGACATGATCCTGGTCATGAAGGACGGTGAGATTGTGGAGCAAGGCAACCACGATCAACTGATGGCCGCCGGCGGCGCCTACAAGGACATTTACGAACTACAGCTTCGCCCCCAAGAAGAGGTCTTGCTGGACGCAACCTTTGCTGGGGACGACGGGGGTGACAGCTAGATGCGAGGCGGAAGTTTCGGCGGCGGATTTGGCGGAATGATGGGCGGTATGCGTGGCCTGCATGCCGGCGGTATGAACTCGCCCAACATGGATAACCTCACCGACGAAGGGGTGGTGGGCAGCGTCTACGATCACAAGGTGGTCAGGAGGCTCATCACCTACGTCAAGCCCTACAAAAAGGACGCGATGCTCAGCATGATCGCGGTTTTGGTTTACACCACAGCCAATGTTGCCGTCCCCCTCCTGCTGATGCTGGGCATCAACAATTACGTCAATGATGGAAATGTCGGCGGACTTCATGTCATCGCCCTGGTCTTCCTGGCCCTGACACTGGTGCATTTCGCGTCGAATTATTATCAGTTTTCCCTCATGCCCAAGGTGGGCCAGGGGATCTTGTATTCCCTGCGCACGGAAATGTTCAACCACCTACAGTCTTTGTCGCCCGCCTTTTTCCACCGCACCCCGGTGGGGCGGATCATGTCCCGCAGCCAAAGCGACGTTTCCCAGCTTCAGGAAAGCTTCGAGTTGATGGTCCAAAGCATCGCCGACCTGTTGAGCTTGTTCGGCATCATCCTGGCCATGGTTCTGATCGATTGGCGGCTGGCCCTGGTGAGCTTGAGCGTTATTCCAGTCCTGTTCTTTATCCTGGGATATTGGCAGAAGTTTGCCCGCCGCTCTTTCATCCGCATCCGCCGCGCCATCGCCATGGTCAACGGCGAGTACAACCAGAACATCACCGGCGTCCGGGTGGTGGAAAGTTTGAACCGTCAGGACGAGAACCTGAAGCACTTCAACGAGTTGAACTACGAGCACCTGGACGCCAACATGCAGGCCAGCCGGTATTCGGGAGGCCTACAGCCCATGGTGGAGGTGCTCACCGGATTCGCGATGGGCGTGCTGGTGGTGATGGGCGGCTCCATGGTCACGGGCTCAACTCTGGAATGGGGCGTCCTGGTGGCCTTCGCCATGTGGATCCAGCGCTTCTTTGAGCCCATTCGGCACCTGACCATGCAGTATAGCCAACTCCAACGGGCCATGTCCGCCGGTGTCCGCATATTCGAGTTGTTGGACCTGCGGCCGGAGGTCAAGGATGCGGAAGACGCCATCGACATGCCCCCCATCAAGGGCGAAATCTCCTACGAAGGGGTTGGTTTCCAATACGTCAAAGACGTCGACGTCTTAAAGGACATAAACCTCCACTTCTATCCCGGCGAGACCATCGCTCTGGTGGGGGCCACCGGCGCCGGCAAATCTACCTTCGTAACCCTGCTCAGCCGATTCGCCGACGTTACCGAAGGCGTGATCAAGGTGGATGGCCATGACATTAGCAAGGTGAAACGGGTGAGCCTGGTGGGGCAGATGAGCATGGTCTTGCAAGAGCCCTACCTTTTCTCGGGCACCGTCAAGGAAAACATCCGCTACAACCACGAAGACGCCGATGACGCCGCAGTCGAGGCTGCCGCCCGGGCAGTGGGCGCCCACGACTTCATCATGGCGTTGGATAAGGGCTACGAAGCGTTGCTGGCCGAGAGGGGCAGTAACCTTAGCATTGGCCAACGGCAACTTTTAAGCTTTGCCCGGGCGGTGGTGGCCGACCCCCGCATAATCGTTCTTGACGAAGCCACCGCCAGCATAGACACCCATACCGAGATCCTCATCCAGAATGCCCTGAAGGAAGTCCTGAAGGGGCGTACTTCCATCGTCATTGCCCACCGCCTTTCCACCATTCGCAACGCCGACAAGATCGTGGTGCTCAACCAAGGCCGGGTCATGGAAGTGGGCAAGCATGAGGAACTGCTGGCGCAGAAGGGTTTCTATGCCAAGCTATATGCCATCAACTACGGCCTTTCAACCGAAGGCGACGGCCCGGATGCTGCCGCCAGCCCGTCGGCTGCGGTACCGGCTCCCGCGGACAACGACTGAGGACGGCCGGACCGGCAATCGTTTGAGTAAAAAATCAGGGCGCCCGTAACTGGGCGCCCGTTTTGCTGGGTAGGGGCACGGCATGCCAAGTCTGCTGCTAACCCGGCTCGTTTCAATCGATTGCAGGTTTGGTTAACAACGTAGGGGCGCACAGCCGTGCGCCCCTACCATTTTCTTAGCGCAGTCCCCGCGCCCGGAAATCCATTCTAAGCTCGTTTCAACCTTGTGGCGCTTCCTCGCCCAGCACCCGTTTCATGGCCGATTGGAATATCTCGTAGGGGTGGGCGCCGGTAAACATCAGGTTCCCCACCAGGAATGTGGGTATCCCCCGGATGCCGTGCTGCAGCGCCTCGTTATATTGTTCCATCACGGTGGAGGTGTATTCGCCGCCCTCCAACCGGGTGATCAACTCTCCGGAGTCTAGGGAGACCCCTTCGGCTATCTCACCGATGACCGACAGGTCGCCCAGGTCCCTTCCATCTTCCCACATCGCCTTGTAAGCCGCCTGGTGAAACTCCATGAACTTGCCCTGCTGCTGGGCGTGTTCCGTGGCTTCCAGTATGTACATGGTATTGGGAGTGCGCTTCAGGGGGCGCATGATGAGCCCGGACTCTTTAGCGTAATCACGCAGGGGCGCCGAAAGTTCGTTCTCCGTCTCACCGGGCCGCGGTGGCCGGGCAACGCCTTCCTTGGGGGTGTCGGGGCGCAGCAGATAAGCCCGTCCTTCCACCACGATATCGTATTCCCGCGCCAACTTCTCGACCCGCTCCAGGCCGACGTAGCACCAGGGTCAAATATAGTCGTACCAAAGCGCCACCCGAACCGGCGTGGCGACGCTTCCCGCTGGCTGTGCCTCTTCGACCATGACCTGCCTCCTATTCCGGCTAGCGACCGCTGGAGCATACTTGAAAATGGCGAGGATTTCTAGGCCGGAAACCTTGCTGAGATACGGGATACGGGATACGGGACCGGGTTGGGCCAACCAACCCTTTGCTCCCATAGATCAGAAATCGGTGAGGATGGTGTCAGCTCAAAGAGTCCGGCGCGCCTTTCAATAAAGACTCTAGATCGCTGAGGCTGGAAATCTTGGGGCAGTCGTCCACGTCGGTCTGCCACCCGCCTCTATCTATCAGAACCGGGTGGATTCCTACTCCCCTGGCTCCCAGAACGTCGGAATGGTATTGATCGCCTACGTGGACGGCTTCGCCGGGCTCGACGGACACCCGTTTCAGCGCCGCCAAAAATATGGGTGCATGGGGTTTTTCCGCTCCCGCCTCTGCGGAATTTATGCAGAAATCCAGGTACTGGCTAATGCCCAACTTCTTGCAAAGGGGACCCATGTCCCGGCGCAGGTTGGAAAGCACCCCCAAACGATATCCCTGGGATTTTAACGATTCCAAGGCTGGCAAAGTGTCGTCGAAAGCGATGAAGTCCTTGGGCACGGTCATAGCCATCTGCCAGATATTCTTGGCAAGGTCCAGCGAAACCGGCAGGCCGGCATTTTCCAGCAAGATCTGTTCGTATCTGGAAAAAAACGCCAAGCGATCTTCTTCGGTGCGATCGGCCAGTGGTTGGCGTCCATTTTCCTCGTTGAAATACACGTCGGCCACCAAATAGCCACGTTCTACTTTTTCTATGTCTAGATTGAGTCCCAATTCCCGGCATGCCGAGTGTTGAATCTCATCCAGTGGCGGCCAAAACCGGACCAGCGTGTTATAAAAATCAAACGAGATGGCTTTGATCATCTACTTTGTCGAAAACCGACCCATTGGCGGAGCAAATCCTTGACCGAAGCTAAGGCATGTCCTTACTAGCCTCCCCATGGGAAGCTGCCGAATCTTAACATACCTGCTCAGGCTTGTGAATCTTATCTCTACGCCTGCCGGACCTTTTTTCACGGCGCCGGCGCGGGATGTGGAGACCTCGGCGTTAAGGCCATGGACCCATCGGCCACCACTAGAGTTGGGCCAACAGGCCCAATACCTGGTCAACCTCGCCGGGAGAGTCCACCCGGTGCAAAGCAACCGTCGGCTGCCTGGCGGGCCCGACCAACACGGCTATGCCTCCTGATTCCTGCACCACCTTAAAGCCGTCTTCATCGGTTCGGTCGTCACCGAAAAAACAGGTCAACGATGCCTGGGGGTAGGTCTCCTGCAGCAGGGCTATGGCTTTACCTTTGTCCCATGGCAGGTTTGGCCGCACCTCTAGGACCTTCTTTCCGTAGGTGATCCTGACAGCGCCCGACTCCACGTAAGGCGCGGTCACGCGGGCGAATGCTTCCTCTACCGCCTTGACTTGGTCTACCGGGGTGGACCGGTAGTGCACGCTGAGGGTGAGCCCTTTGGGCTCCACGATGACCCCCGGTATCCCGGCCAACGCCCTCTGTAGCTCACCGCCGACCTGGGCCTGGGTGCCGGTCTGCTCCATTGCCTCTTGATGAACAAAGTCCAAACCCGGTCCTTGGATCTCCAACCCATGGTTGCCGGCGTAGATCATGCCGGGAATACCCACCCTGGCCGCCACGTCCTTCAGCGACCGGCCGCTGATCACGCCGGCAATATATCTATCTCCGGAGACCAGCGCGGTCAAATGGTCTCTGACCTGGGGCGGCAGGTCAGCCTGTTCGGGGTCTGGCGCCAATGGTGTCAATGTCCCGTCATAATCAAACAACAGCAGGACTTGAGAGGCACGGAGCAGCCGTTGGCTGACATTGGACCAGACGTGTAGCAAATGAGGCATGGAGGTTTATTCAATGGGGTTTAGCGGGGGAAATAGGTCATCGGCAATGGTCCGATTCAGGCGCTGGCAAAGGGACGCCGGGACCGCCGGGTGCCCTGCATCAGATCGACCAGCAAGTGGGCGGCCCACCGGTAGATGTTATTTTCGCGGACTATCGACCGCATGCGTATCATACGGGAACGCCGCTCTTCAAGGGGCATTTCCACTGCGTCGCGGATGGCGTCGGCAAAGTACTCGGTGGCGTACGGGTTGGCCATCACGGCATCGGTCAACTCAAGGGCCGCGCCGGTGAACGGGCTTAAAATCAAAACTCCGTCCTCGTCAAACCTGCTGGCCACGTATTCTTTGGCCACCAGGTTCATGCCGTCGTGGAGCGAACTCACGATGCAGAACCGGGCTATGCGCCGCAACGCCAAAAGGGTGACGCTGGGCAGATCGGTGGGCATGTAGATGATGGGTTGCCACCCCTCCCGGCCGAACCGTCCGTTGATCTCCTCCACCAGGTGATCTATCTGCTCCGACAGTTGCTGGTAGGCTTCGATGTCCGTCCTGCTCATCACCCCGGCCTGGACCAAAACAACCTTGCCGATATATTCGGGGTATTTCTCCAGGAAACGGCCCATGGCCCGAAACCGGTGGGGGATCCCCTTGGTGTAATCGATCCTATCGATGCCCAACCCCACCACTTTCCCCTCCAGGTTCCATTCCTGGGTAAAGCGCTGGATCTCTTCGTCCACTTCAACTTGTTGGGCATCGGAATTGATCTGGTCGAAGTCGACGCTGATGGGAAAGGGCCTCACCAAGGTCAGGTCGTCCCCGCGGCTGACCATGTTGTATTCGAAGTTCACCCGGCCCTTGCCGGCCCGGGCCACGGTCTCTAAAAAGTTGTTGCAGTGATCGCCTAAGTGGAAACCCAGCAGATCGTTGGCCAGCAGGCCGTCCAACAATTCGTCCTGCCAGGGGCAGATGCGGAATATCTCGTGGTTGGGCCATGGGATGTGCCAGAACTGGCCGGTCAATATATCGGGGTCTGCTTCCCTTAACAGGCGGGGCAACAGGGCCAGGTGATAATCCTGGGTGAAGACGGCCGCCGGACGCCCGTCGATCTCATCCAGCACGTGCTTGGCGAACTCGCTGTTGACCTCTTGATAAGCTCGCCAATGGCTGGAATCGAAAACGGGCTCATTGTAAGCGTTGTGGCAGAGCGGCCATAGGGCTTCGTTGGAGAAACCGTAGTAATATCCCCGCTCTTGCTCTTCCGTCAACCAAACCAGCCGCAGGGTGTAGGAGGGGTCTTCCGGCGGCACCCGGACCCTGTTTCGATCATCCACGGCTAACCGGTCGCCGTCGCCGGCGCCATGGGCGACCCAGGTGCCGCCGCACTCTTGCATCAGCGGGTCGATGGCGGTGGTCACGCCGCCCGCGGGCACCGCATAGGTCAACCGGCCGTCCACGAGTTCATGGACGTAGGGCTGCCGATTGGAGACGACCACCAAGCGGTAGTCGCCTATCTCGCGTTGGACCAGCCGTCGCAGGTCCTCTTTGGTCCAGATGGGTGCCCTCATCTAGCCCCCCCTCAACCCAACCGTTTTAGATTATGGACGCCGCCTCACTCACCTCCCACTCACCACAGGACTGACGGCCGTAACGCCCGGCGCTCACCGCCTGGCGTTACTCGGTATTCCGGCACTGAAATGAATCCCCGGACAGGGCAGCCGATCGGTGGCCACCAAGCGTCTCCGCTTTGAACCAGCAACCCCGATCTTCAAAACCTGGAGACCATTTCTACTCATGGATTCTTTCATAGCAGGCTGGAAAGGTCAACCGGAAAGCCCGGCTAGGGCCAAATTGACAGAGATACAGGCAATGGATACGATACCGGCGTCCCCACGCGTAAACAGGACCGGCTGAGGCCACCTTGTTCCCCGATAGGAGGAGTCATGTTCGTCCGCCGCGATCTGACCGACACGGTGCCAACACCCGAAGGAGACATGCATTATGTAAAGAAGGGAAGCGGCTACCCGCTGGTGTTGCTTCACCCCCTGGGCACCTCCACCTGGGCATGGCATACGGTGATCGATTCCCTGAGCCAGCATTACACC
>JADFPM010000305.1 GCA_022562335.1 Chloroflexota bacterium | reverse complement strand
GCAATTCCCCGGCGCCCAGGGCCAATTGAATCCCCCCGGTGATGCGGATACCGATGGGCTCCATGCGGTCGCCGCCCCGGTTGATACGGCCGGTGGCAAAGGACTGCATGGATATCTTCATATCGTTGCGCAGGTGGGACCCTTCGGCGGTGTAACGCAGGGTTAGCTGCATCCGGGGGGCCAGGCCATCCAACTTGAATCCCTCTTTCGTCCGCCAGGTGACCCACACGCCGGGATGGTCCCTCAGGTTCTGGCCCACCCCTGGAGAGTCGGCGATCACGGGAATCCCCAGGCTGCCCAGATGGTCCTTGGGACCGACGCCGGAAAGCATCAACAACTGGGGCGAGCCGACGGCGCCGGCGCTGAGAATGATCTCATCGCCTTCCAGAACGAACTTTTCACCGCCGCTTTCGACCTCGACTCCAGTGGCCCGTTTGCCCTGGAAGATTATCCGATGCACCGTGCAGCCCGACCGGATGGTCAGATTCAGCCGGTGCCTGGCGTCGTCCAAGTACCCCAATGCGGTGCTGATACGGATGCCATTGGGATTGTTCAACGGTATGGGCCCGATCCCCGTGGAGTCCGGGTGGTTGTGGTCGGGGGAATCGGGGAAGCCGGCGGCACGGCAGGCGTCGTAGAAGGCCACCTGGGCCGGCAGCCAGGTTTCCCGCTTGAACCGGTGGGCGATGATCGGCCCCTCGGTGCCGTGGAAATCGTCGCTGTAATCGGTGTCTGTCTCCAGCTTGCGAAAATAGGGAAGCAATTTCTGGAAATTCCACTGGTCGTTGCCCAGGGAGGCCCAACTGTCGTAATCCTCGGGAACGCCACGGAGGAAAACCTGGCCGTTGATGGCGCTGGACCCGCCGGTGACCTTCCCCCGGGGCACCAGCATCTCTCCGGCGGTGTCGGTGGCTTTACCCACGAACTGCCAGTTGTGGCCGCTGGTCATTATGTCAATCTCGGTGGCATAGCCGAACTTGACCTCCTCCGGCAGCCGCTCAAAGTCGGGGTAGTCGGGCCCCGCTTCCAGCAAGAGCACCGACCGCTGGGTGTCTTCGGTCAAGCGGCTGGCCACGATGGACCCGGCGGACCCGGCCCCGATCACTATTACGTCGTACTTCATGGTTTTGCCCCAGGCGAATCAAATTTCCTCCCATGGAGGATTCGGGGAAAATATAAAAGCCTCTACCGGCAAACTGTCGTTTTGCCTGGCACGGCCATCGAAAGAGCTTTAACGAGGGGAGTAGGAGGTGGGCCTCAGGATAGTGTTGCGGCTCTGCCTTACCAGCACGCCGTTGCGATGGGATTCGGCCACCGCTTTATGCCAATCGGGGTCGGCGGCGAAGGCCTTCCAGCTTTTCTCTCTTTCCGCCAGGCTCTCGTAGCCCAGCATATAGGTCAGCCGGTTGCTGGTCCCGATCACGTCCGTCCAGTAACCGATGACGTCCATCCCGTATTTCTTGAAGAAACCGGAGGTGTGGTTGGCGAACCTATCGTGCAGCGCAGGCAGTTTGCCGGGGACAACGTCGTAGACCCGCAACTCCTGGATGTTGGACGATATCTTCGGCTCCGGGGAATAGGGGGTGAGGCGCATGAAGGTGTTCACCACCTGGGATGACAGCGGGCCATTGACCTCTGTTGCGGCCTGTACCTTGTGCCAGTCCGGGTCGCTGGAGAACTTCCGCCACTTTTCCTCCCTGTCTCCCATATCTTCATAGGACAGAATGAAGGTAAGCCGGTTGCTGGTGCCGATCTCTTCGGTCCAGAAACCCAGTATGCCTATCCCGTATTTTGCGAAAAAACCAACTACATGATTGCCAAACCGGTCATTGACTCCGGGCAGGTTGCCGGGTGTGGCGTCATAAAGTCTAAGCTCGTAAAGCATGTATATCCTCGCCTAAGCTCGCCCTAGGGATCCGGTTGGGTCTTAGATCAGGGCCGTGGGCGTGACAATGCCGTCCAGGTCTCCATCGGTGGCCGGCCGGTCAAGGGTCATGCCCAGATTGTTCTCCAGATGATGGTAGACCTGCTTCAGGTGATGGGTGCTGTGGCTCAATATGATGTTTAGAAGCTCAACCACCGTGACTTCACCGCCGTAATGGGCCGGCACCACCCGGTCGAAGGCGTCGGCGTTGCCGCTGTTGAGGAACCCGGTGACGCCACTGCGCACCCGCTCTCCGTATTCGCAGATTTGGACAACGGTGTTCACGTCCCCCAGCCGTTGGTTGGAGGCCGCCATATCATCGGCGCTCATGCTCCCGGTTTCGTGGCTGAGCCAGGCCAGCTCTGGGAAAGACAGGATGTGCATGATGGTGTCCCGAAGACTGGCGGGCCGCCAGGGCACCTGTTCGTCCAGTTGGGGCTGGCTGACCTGCCCGGCGGCGCGCATGGCCGCCTGGAGGACAATGCCGTACTTTTCGGCCATCCAGCTTGTCTTGACCGACAGATCGACCTTGATATCCAACTTCAGGGCGGGGATCAGCTTCTTGGGATAATACCCGATTATCACCTGTTCGCCGTCGATGATGGTCACGGGGACCGACTTGATCCCAAGCCCTTTCAAATGCTCCACCGCGGGTTGGTCGGTGGCCAGGTCATGGTGCACATACTGAACACCGTTGGACGACAGAAATTCCTCCACCGTCCGGCAGCTGAATCAACCAGGGTTGGTATACACGTGGACTTCCATAGCTTCTCCTAATGCGCAGCCGGTCATGCGGTCCGTAGAAC
>JADFPM010000304.1 GCA_022562335.1 Chloroflexota bacterium | reverse complement strand
CCCACTCGGTGGGGCAAATTCCACTGATGTCGCGGGGTAATTGTCGGTGAGGTGGCTTTTTGCTACACTGGCATCGCATCGGGCAGGTGGAACCCCGACGGGTGCATCAACGAAGAAGATTTAAGTGAGGTAAGGCATGATTTACGAAATGCGCACGTATACCCTCAGTCCCGGAAAGGTGGCGGAATTCGAAGAGAGGTTCGCCAAACGGCTGCCCCATCGGGAAAAGTATTCCAAGCTGGGCGCTTTCTGGCACACCGAGTTCGGCCCCCTCAACCAGGTGATTCACATCTGGCCCTACGAAAGCCTGGACCAACGGACCGAGATCCGGGCCGAGGCATCCAAAGACCCCGATTGGCCCCCCAAAAATGACCCGGACATGTACGTCCGCCAAGAGTCGGAGATATTCACCCCCGCGCCATTCATGCGGCCCATGGGCGGCGACCAGGCGTTGGGCAACATCTACGAGATGCGCATCTACACCTACAAGACCGGCTCCATGGGAGAGGTGCTCAAGCGCTGGGCGGCCGCCATTCCCCACCGTGAAGAATTCTCTCCGCTGGCCGCGGGCATGTCCAGCGAACTGGGCGGCCTGAATAAGTGGGTGCACATTTGGCCCTACAAGGACATGGCAGAGCGCGACCGGATCAGGGCCGAGGCCTCCAAGAGTCCCCACTGGCCGCCCCCAACCCGGGAATTCTTGCTCAGCCAGGAGAACAAGCTCCTGGCGCCGGCGTCTTTCTCCCCGATGCATTAGGAGCCGAGCCCCCCACCATAAGGCTCGGGCTGGGCCGGAGACCTGATTCGGCCATAGGCGCCGCTTGTTCCACAGCGTGGGCACACGCAGGGCCATTCAAATCTCGAGATCAGAGCGTAACAGGGAGGACAGCCATGGTAGCCACCAACCAACATATACTCTCGGATGACCTTTTGGCCCACTGCTTGGAGCGGGCCCCGGGCTACGACCGTGACAACCAGTTTTTCACTGAGGATTTTGACGAGCTTCGTGACGCGGGCTACTTGCTGGCAGCAATACCCACGGAATTGGGCGGGAAGGGTCTTTCCCTGGCCGAGGTATGCCAGGAACAACGACGCTTGGGTTACCATGCTCCAGCCACGGCGCTGGGGGTGAACATGCATTTTTACTGGACCGGGCTGATGGCCGACGTCTGGCGGTCCGGCGACACGTCGATGGAAAAGTATCTGAGGGCAGCCGCCGATGGGGCCGTTTTTGCCGCGGGCCACGCCGAGTCCGGCAACGACATCCCGTTGCTTCTCTCCACCACCAAAGCGGAGAAGGTCGATGGCGGCTACAAGTTCACCGGACGCAAATCCTTCGGCAGCCTATCGCCCGTTTGGACCTATCTGGGCCTCCATGGGATGGACACCAGCGACCCCAACGCTCCCAAAGTAGTCCATGCATTCATGCCGCGAGACACCCCGGGCTACACTGTCAACGACGTTTGGGACGTGCTGGGCATGCGGGCGACCCAAAGCCAGGACACGGTGCTTGAAGAGACGTTCATTCCCGACGAGCACATCGCCCGGGTCGTTTCCGCTGGCGCTGCCGGCATGGACCTCTTCGTCCTGGGGATATTTGCTTGGGCCCTTCTAGGGTTCGCCAACGTCTACTACGGGATCGCCCAACGGGCCCTGGACCTGACGCTGGCAACGGTCAAAACAAAGACCTCCCTGGGTCTTTCGCGGTCCATGGCCTACCACCCGGAGGTCCAGCACGAGGTGGCGGAAATGGTGCTGGAGCTTGAAGCCATCGGCCCCCACATAGATAAGATCGCCCAGGACTGGTCCACCGGGGTCGACTACGGACCCGAGTGGCCCTCCAAGATAATCGCCGCCAAGTATCACGCCGTACAAGGGTCCTGGAAGGTCGTCAATACCGCGCTCGACCTGGCGGGCGGCTTTGGTATCTTCCGCCAGTCGGGGTTGGAGCGGCTCTTCCGCGATTCGCGTTTGGGTCTGATTCACCCGGCCAACTCGGCCCTCACCCACGAGTTTGTGGGCAAGACTGCCCTGGGGATCAGTCCCGACGAAACGCCGCGCTGGGGTTAAGCTTCGACGGTCCGGCGCGGCAGGATATCGCTGAACAAATTGGCAGCCCCAACGCCTTAGCAACCCTTAACGAGTAAGTCTATGGAATCCAACGGGGAATCCAACGGGAAATCCGACGAAGCCGGCATTCAAGAAATCAAGGACGCCAATCAGCGGTTCTACGACGCCTTTGGCGCCCTTGACATCCAGTTGATGGAAGATGCCTGGCAGGATTCCCCGCGAGCCCTGTGCGTCCATCCCGGTTGGCAGCCTCTGGTGGGTTGGCCGCTGATACGGGAAAGCTGGCGGGGCATTTTCGAAAACACCACGTTGATGCACTTCAACGTGCAATACGTCAACGTGGTAGTCAAGGGCGATTGCGGCTGGGTCACCTGCGTGGAAAACATATCCACCGTCCTGGACGGAAGGGCCAGCAACTTCGGAACCCTGGTCACCAACATATTCGTCAGGGAAGCCCCCGGCCAAGACTGGAAGATGATCGGACATCACGCCTCTCCCAGCATGGGATAACCTTAACCAGCCCCCGGATCCTCCGCGAACCCCGGCCGAATGTTTTTTCAATAACGGGCGTTCCCCACTCGAAAGAAAATGTCATGCCGAGCCAGCCGCGGCCCCACTGTCATGCTGAGCCAGCCGCAGCGCCACTGTCATGCTGAGCCAGCCGCTGCGGCGAAGTATCTGGGGCGGGGCGTCTCAGCATCGGTTACACAAAGGTT
>JADFPM010000048.1 GCA_022562335.1 Chloroflexota bacterium | reverse complement strand
ATGCCGGGCCATTCCCGAAGAGGGAGCATGGTTTCAGACCAAGAACTGGCCAAGGTGGCGGTAGCAGAACCCCACCGGTTGGAACGGTTCCTCACCGGCCTGGCCCCCGAGGATTGGTCCTGGCCCAGCGCCTGCGAAGGTTGGCTGGTGTCCGACGTGGTGGCTCACCTGGCCCAGATCGGCGAGAATTTCGCGGTCCGGATGGGAAGAGGACTGAAGGGAGACCCGTCCGAACCCCCCGGCAACGTGGCCGCCGGGAGCGTCAGCGAAGACGAATTCCGGGACCTGCTGGCCGATAGCGCTATCTCCCGCAGGAAGCGGATGGGAGTTAGCCTCCTGCCGTCGTTGATCCAATCGAACCAGGAATTGGACGAGGCGATCATCGGTTTGAAGCCCCATGATTGGGATGTGCCCTGCTACCATCCCATGGGGCCCGAGCCGGTGCGGACCCTGGTGACCATGCGGATCGCGGAAACGGCAATGCATAGTTGGGACATCCGTTCCAGCTTCGACCCCCAGGCTGCCATATCGCCGGAATGCCTGCCCGCCATGGTGATAACCATTCCCAGGGCCGTCCGCCGGGCCTTTCGTCCCAACCCCAACCTCTCTCAGCCCGTCCGCTACCGTTTTGAGGTCACCGGCCCCGTTACAGCCCAAGTTGATATAGTTTTGAGCGCGGCAGGGGCCCGTGTGGAATTGGACACCTCCGAAAAACCTGACGTGACCTTCCGGTGTGGCGCCGAGACCTATGTCATGGTGATGTTCGGAAGGATGAAGATGGGCGATGCCATAGCCAGGGGATTGCTGGAGGTTGAGGGCCACCAGAGTTAGCCCTCCAGTTCGCCGAGGCTTTCGTGGGCGGTTAAGCAACTATTTCAAAACCATGTGCCCAAAATTTACGATCCTTCGACAGGCTCAGGACGAACGGGTTGAAAGACCTCCTCCGTTGGTGGCGAACAACTCTCCGTTGGTGGTGAGCACCTCCTCCGTTTGCGGGGAGCACCTCCTCCGTTCGTGGTGAACACCTCCTCCGTTTGCGGGGAGCACCTCCTCCGTTTGTGGTGAGCACCTCCTCCGTTCGTGGTGAGCAACTCCTCCGTTCGTGGTGAGCTTGTCGAACCATCCTTTGAGACAGGTTCTAACGCCAAACTCGTTCGAGCCCATCATACGGCTACCCCGCGTTTTTCACCCTTGGAATGACGTCCCGGCCCATGATCTCGATCTGGCGCAGGGCCTGCTTCTGGTCCATCCCCGGCCATTGCATGCGGAAGATCATGTAGTTGACCCCCAGCTCTTCGCCATAACGGTTGATCTCTTTAACCACGTCATCGGGTGAACCCAGCAGGAACCGGTCTTTAGCCAGGTCTTGATAGGGAACGCTGAAGCTTTCATTGCCGGGCATGGCCTTGTCCTGGCCCCAAGCGGCGTAGGCGGCATACTTTCCTTCCAAATAAGGTTGGCTCTCCAGGAACGCCGTCTCCCGGTCTTGGGCAAGGTAAAGCTCCCGCATCATGGGCCAGGCCGGGGGAGACGGCTGCCCGGCCCGGTCCAGGGCCCGGCGATACCCGGCCAATTGCTCGGCCACCATGGACACGGTGGCGTGGGGGTTGATCAGCCAAGGATATCCCCAACGGGCCGCCCGGCGGATGGCGCGGTCATGGTTGGCCGCCACCCATATGGGCGGATGGGGTTTCTGCACCGGCCTGGTGGCTATCTTGCTCCGGGGCACCTGGTAATACTCCCCGTGATACTCCACCTCATCTTCCGTCCAAAGCAGTTTCATTATCTCCAGGGCCTCCCTGGTCCGGGGCACCCTCTGGCTGCGTTCTATGCCAAAGGCGGCGTATTCCTCGTCGCGATACCCCAGCCCGATGCCCAGGATGAACCTGCCGTTGCATATGGCGTCCATGGTGGCCACACTCTCGGCCATTTCCACCGGATTGTGCAGGGGGACGAGGATCACCGTGGCCGCGACTTCCATCTCCCCGGCCTCGGCCGCCAGCCGCGCCAGCAGCGGCAATGATGTGCTCATCTGGTAGGGCGCCGCCAGGTAATGCTGGCCCGTGCAGATCAGGTCGAACCCCGCCTCCCGAGCCGCCTGGACCTGCTCCACGCTCTCGGCGATCTTCCGGGGCATCGACTCGCCCGGCAAATATTGGTTGGTCACGAAAAATCCCAGCTTCATCCCGGTTGCTCCTTGGTTTCTTGGGTCTTATTCGGCATGATCCGCCGGATCATTTGGACATTTTGATCATTTTAGACTTACAGCTGGGTCGCACACAACATCATTTCAAAATATAAATTGGGTGGGCGCACCGGCAAATTGGCCTATATATAGTATTGATATGACCCGGCGGAAAGGTTAAAATCCCCGCCGGAGAACCGGTGGACAGACCGTCTGCCGTCCCTGCGCAAACCTCCCGCGGTCCCAACCTACCCGCAATAAGGGCTCCGGGGGTCCGGCTCCCCTAAGGTCTGGACCGTGGAGGCCGGCATAACGCAAGGGCTAGTTCTTTTTTCACCCCGTTATCACCCCAACAGGACCCCCATGGCTCGGTTTAACAGGTCATAATAAACTCGGTTTTTAGCACGGGTGGCAACTCGTTTTTGGGTAACTCGGGTCCCTAGTACTTCGCCAAGAGGTGGGAAGAGGATGAAGATTGCGCGCTTCCGTTCCGGCAGACGAGTCGCCTTTGGTGTGGTGATGGACGACGATGTGGTGGAGATTCGCGGCAGTATTTACAACAGGTTTAGAATGACGGACACCCGGCACCCCATTTCCGAGGTGACCTTTCTCGCGCCCACGGAACCGTCGGAGATTTGGTGCCCCGGCCTCAACTTCGCCGACCATGTGGAGTTCGCCGCCACCGTGCTCAGTGGCGAAGCGCCATCGGTCCCCGATCATCCCAATCCATGGCATAAGGGGCGCAACGCCCTCACAGGACCCGGGGAACCCATCATCATTCCCAAAGACTCCAGTGGGGATGTCCATTACGAGGGGGAGGCCGTGGCGGTGATTGGCAAGCACTGCCGGCGGGTGACGCCGAGCCAGGCGCCACGGTACATCCTGGGCTACACTTGCGGCAATGACGTCAGCGACCGCACCTGGCAGGGTGAGGACTGGACCTTCTGGCGGGCCAAAGGCAGCGATACCTTCGCTCCCGTCGGACCTTGGATCGAGACCGACATAGACCCGCAAAAGTTGGAAATGATTGTGCGGCTGAACGGGAAAGAAGTCCAGAGGTGCAATTCCAAGGACATGCTCTTCACATTCCCGGAGATAATCAGCTATATCAGCCAACAGGTGACCCTTCAACCCGGCGACCTGGTTTTTTCCGGTGCGGCTGGGGTCACTTTGCCCATCAAGCCCGGCGATATCGTGGAAGTGGACATTCCGGGCATCGGCGTTTTGAGCAATCCGGTGGCTGCGGAATTCGACTCCTCAGCGAGTTGACCGGCGCCGGGGCTAGAGTTTCAGCAGGTTTAGAAATCCTTTCTCGCCTCGGTGCGGTCCCACCACCGCCAAACGGAGTTGGTCCTGCCGAAGCAGGTCCCGGGCAACCCGGGCCACGTCGGAAGGAGTGACCGAATCTAACCTTTCCGCCACGTCCTCGGGGGTTGAAACACTATCCAGCAGTAACTCTTGCGAGCCCAGCCAGCTGGCCACCGCCCGGGTATCTTCCATACGCAGCATCAGCCTGCCCTTGGCGTATTCCTGGGCCTTGGCTACTTCTTGGGCCGGCGGCTCCTCCCGCAACAGGCCCAATTCATCCACCACCGCCCGAACCGCTTTTCTGCTCTTCTTGGGCTCTACCCCGCAGTAGACTACCAGGGAGCCGCAATCCCTGAACATGCTGGTGGAACTGTTGACGTCGTAGGTCAGGCTTTGGCGTTCCCGCAGGTTCATAAACAGCCGGCTGCTCATGCCGTCGCCCAGGATGATGTTGAGTATGGTAAGGGCGTAACGGTCGGGATGGCCCAAGGCCAAAGCGGGGAAAGCCAGGCAGAGATGTGACTGGTCGCTGCGTTTATTCTCCAAGGTCACCACGGCCTCGGACTGGCCTTCCACCACCGGTTCCCATTCCAGCGATTCCTTGGGCTGCCAGCCGGCGGTGGCATCGGCCAGCAGGTCCACCACCTCTTCGTGGGTGACGTTGCCGGCCACTGCGATAACGGTATTGGCCGGGTTGTATTGCCTTTCCATGTACTCCCGGATGCTTTCCTGGGTGATCTGTTCCACCGACTCGGGGGTTCCGCCTACGTCCCGGCCCATGGCCTGGTTGGGCCACAGGGCTTCGTCGATCAACAGGTCGACCCGGTATGAGGGCATGTCCATGGTCATGCGAAGCTCTTCTTGGATGACCTCGCGCTCCTTTTCCACCTCTTCGGGTTCCAACAGGGGATTGAGCATCATGTCTAACAAGACGGCAAATGCGGTGCGGAAGTGGAAATGGGGCACCTTGCACCAGAAGACCGTCATCTCCCGGTCGGTGCTGGCGTTCAATATGCCGCCCACGCCCTCGATGGCTTCGCTGACGGCCCCGGCGCTGGGCCAGTTCTTGGTTCCCTTGAATGGCAGGTGCTCAATGAAGTGGGAAAGTCCTGCCATCTCCTCCGATTCGTAACGCGATCCGGCCCCCACGCAAAATATCATCGACACCGACCGGGTGTGGATCATGGTGGATGTCAATACGCGGAGTTTGTTATCCAGGACCGTGCGTTGGTACATTTTCCCTCGCAAGAGCGATTTCTGTGTTGGCGATTTACAAGCTCAGGATGAACGGGTTGGCGTCTTCACCGTTCTTCCCGAGCCTGCGTCGAAGGACCTTTCAAGTCGTTTACTAAGACTCCAGCCAGCTGACGTCGCCGCAGAGGTCCGCGGGGTGTTGGCGGGAAGCGAATTCCTGGTATTGCCGCCGGGCCTCTCCGATGGTGGTGTCCGCCCCATGGCCGGGATACACCGCCGTGTCATCGGGCAGGACCAGCAGCTTGCGGGTGATGCTGTCGATCACCTGTTTAAGGGCCTCGGGACTGCGGGTCTTTCCGGGACCGCCGGGAAAGAGCGTGTCGCCCGAAAAAAGGTGTTTGCCGATCAAAAAGCAGGAAGCCCCCTCGGTATGCCCCGGCGTGACCAAGACCTGGAGCTCCCGGTTGCCGAATTTGACCACGTCGCCATCTTTCAGCACGACTTCCGGCGGCCTGGGCAGCCCATCCACGTCGTCGGTGCTGACGCCTACCGGGGCGCCGGTTTTGCTGGTGATCTCGTCGAATCCCAGCAGGTGGTCCTGGTGCTTATGGGTGATCAGGATCGACTTGATTTTGATGTCTCCGATGGCGTTCAGCAGCTTCTCCGGCTCGGCCGGGGTGTCTATGATCACGCCCTCGTTGGTTTCGGGACAGGACAGGATATATCCGTTGTTGTCATAGGGACCCATATTGATCTTGGTGATCTTTACTTCGCCGTCGTAATGAAGGGCCATTGCCGTCCTCCCGTGGAAATTTATTAGTGGAATCTCACTGGGCTATTTTACTCAGTCGGCGTCATTCTACCAGAACATGAATTGTCGTTAACCAAGACAGCCAGAGGAATCTGCGCCTTGTAGAATGATTGCGTTACCGGAGAACCAACTGGTCCAATATCAAGATCTCTAAGTTGGGAACGGACGTCAAAAAAGAATCGTTAGTCAGGAACGCAGTTGCGCCAGATTGGATGGCGGTCGCCAATTGAATCGCGTCGGGTGTGCGCAAATTGTAGTTGGCGCGGAGGCGAGCGGCTTCTTCGGCGATTTCCCCGGTAACCGCCACGCATGAAAGATGGTTGGTATTGAGAAGGGCCTGGCGGTATTGGCCAGCCAAGTGGTCAGCGCCTCGTCGGAATGGTTGCACTAAAACTTCGAGCAACGTGACGGTGGATGTTACCGCGCTGATTTCTCCTGCGTCCATCCTCTCAAAGAAACTTCGAACCGCGTCTAGATAGACCGGGTGTTCCTCTATCAGGTAGATGAATGGCGAAGTGTCGACACCTATGGTGCCCCGCAGGTCCTCTACCCAGCCCATGACGCTCGTTCGTGGTCTACATATTCTTGAGCGTCAATGCCAGCCCATATTTCCTTGCCCAGTCCCTGTAAACGCAGTATCCCCCTGGTTGACGCTTTAGAATTGGTTTCTGGGAAGAGGCTCAACATGGCGAAGTAGAATTCGGCCTTGATGCGGTAGACAGACGTGCCTTCGTCATGATCTAAAACATCGGCCCCGTACTTCTTCAGCCAAGGGTACAACCCCTTTGTTCCGGCTGTCGTTTCGAATCCCGCACTGTCTGCTATCGCGCTTAACGCGATGAACTCCTGCTGGTCTTTAGATCGAGCCAATTTCACTAGCGCTTCCGTTGCCCGAGGCACCAGTCTCTTTTTCGGGCGTTTTTCAGCCTCGATCACCGCTTGCCCATATACGCATTGGACCAGTCGTAAAGCGGAGCGATGCTCCAAATATTGTCTCCAGCATTCCTTGGCGTATTCTGGCACCGCAATCCCTCCTAATCTCCCACCGCCACCGCCTCGCGCTGCGCGGCGGGTTCTCTGGCGGCTGCCAGCACTTTGACCAGGTACTGTCCGGTGTAGGAATCTTGGTTTGAGGCCAGATCTTCCGGGGTGCCCGTGGCTATGACATAGCCTCCCAGGTCGCCGGCGCCCGGTCCCAGATCGATGATCCAGTCGGCGTTTTTGATCACGTCCAGGTTGTGTTCGATCAAAACGACCGTGTTTCCCGAATCGACCAACCGGTGCAGCACATTCAATAAAGCCGCGCAGTCTGAGAAGGACAGGCCGGTGGTGGGCTCATCCAGAAGGTACAGCGTCTTTCCGGTGGCCCGTTTGGCTAACTCGGTGGCCAGCTTGACCCGCTGGGCCTCCCCGCCGGAAAGGGTGGTGGCCGGCTGGCCCAACCGGATATATCCCAGGCCCACATCCCGCAGGGTTTCCAGTTTGGGGTTTATCCGCGGGAAGTTGGCGAAGAATTCCCAGGCCTGGTCCACCGTCATGGAAAGGACGTCGGCGATGCTTTTATCCCTGAGGGTCACCTCCAGCGCCTCCCGGTTGTAACGGCGGCCTTCGCACACTTCGCAGGGCACGGTCACATCGGGAAGGAACTGCATCTCTATCTGGTTGTATCCTTCGCCCTGGCAGGCTTCGCACCGGCCGCCCTTCACGTTAAAAGAAAACCGGCCGGGTTTGTATCCCCTGACCCGGGCTTCGGGCAGGTTGGCAAACAATTCCCGGATGGGGGTGAAGGCGCCGGTGTAGGTGGCCGGGTTGCTGCGGGGCGTCCGGCCGATGGCCGACTGGTCTATGTTGATGACCTTGTCGATGTTCTCGATGCCCAGCAGGTCGTCGTGGGCCCCTGGCAGGTCCCTGGACCGGTAGATGACCTGGGCCAATCGCTTGTACAGGATCTCATTGACCAGGCTGCTCTTGCCCGAGCCGGAGACGCCGGTGATGCACACCAACTGGCCCAGGGGTATTTCCACATCCAGATTTTTCAGGTTGTTCTCCCGGGCCCCCTTGATGGTTAACCTGGCGCCGTTGCCGGTCCGCCTGGTTTCGGGGGTGGGCACCCGCTTGCGGCCGCTGAGGTATTGGCCCGTCACAGATTGTTCGCAGGCCATGATGTCGTCTATGGTGCCGGTGACCACCACGTGGCCGCCGTGCTCTCCCGCGCCGGGACCCATGTCGGCGATGAAATCGGCCGCCCGCATCATTGCTTCGTCATGCTCCACCACCACCACCGTGTTGCCCATGTCCCGCAGGTTGGTCAGGGTGGAGATCAACAGGTGGTCGTCGTGAGGGTGCAGGCCCACGGTGGGCTCGTCGCATACATACAGCACGCCGGTCAACCCTGACCCGATCTGGGTGGCCAGGCGCACCCTCTGGGCCTCTCCTCCGGATAGGGTTCGGGCGGTCCGGTCCATGGTGATGTAATCCAGGCCAATATTGGTTAGAAACCTCAACCTGCCCTCGATCTCTTTGAGGACCTGGTTCGCTATGATCTTGTCCCGGGCGCCCAGGGTCTCTCCGGGATGGTCTCCCGGCGCGTCGGGATCGATCTCTCTCACCCATTCGAGGGCCTGGCCTATGTTCTTGGCGCAGACGTCCATGACCCCCAGGCCGCAAACCTTCACGGCCAGAGCCTCGGGCCGGAGTCTCTTTCCGCCACAGGCACGGCAGGGACGGGCCGTCATGTACCGTTCGATCTCCTGGCGGGTGTAATCCGATTCGGTGTCCCGGTGACGCCTGCTAAGGTTTGATACCACGCCTTCGAACGTCGTTTGCCAGCGGTACTCCCTGCCCCTGTGTGTTCTATGGGTTACGGTGACCTTTTCCCCCTTGATCCCGTAAAGGATGATGTTGAGTTGATCTTCAGTGAGGTCCTTCACCGGGGTCTTGGAAGAGAAGCCGTGCAACTTGGCAACCGAGTCCACCAGGCTTAGATACCATCCGGTGGAATGCCTGCCGTGACTCCAGGGGGCGATGGCTCCCTCGCTGAGGGACAGGTTCTTGTTGATTATCACCAGTTCGGGGTCTACCTCCAGCTTGAAGCCCAGGCCGGTGCATTCGGTGCAGGCCCCATGAGGGCTGTTGAAACTGAAGGTGCGCGGCTCTATCTCAGGCAGGCTGACGCCGCAACGCACGCAGGCGAACTGCTCGGAGAACACCAACTCGTCTCCGTCTTCCACCGCCACTTGGAGCACCCCATCCCCTTCCCGCAGCGCCGTTTCCACCGACTCGGCCACCCGGCTGATCTCGGTGTCTGGACGCACGATCAACCGGTCGACCACCAACTCGATGTAATGCCATTTATTCTTGTTAAGGTTGAGGTCGTCCAACTCCTCCAGCATGTGGATGGTTTCGTTGACCCGCACCCTTACGAAGCCGGACTTCCGGGCCGTTTCAAAGATATCTTTGTGCTCGCCTTTTTTCCGCCGGATCTTGGGCGCTAAAAGCAGGATGCGGCTGCCCTCGGGCAGGGCCATGATCGCGTCCACGATCTGGGTGATGGTCTGGCGCTCCACCGGCCGGCCGCACTTGGGGCAGTGGGGCAGGCCCACCCTGGCGTACAAAAGCCGCAGATAGTCATAGACCTCGGTCACGGTGCCCACCGTGGACCGGGGATTGTGGGAAACGCCTTTCTGGTCGATGGATATGGCCGGGGAAAGTCCTTCTATGTAATCCACGTCGGGTTTGTCCATGCGGCCCAAAAATTGGCGCGCGTAGGCCGATAGGGACTCGACGTACCGGCGCTGACCCTCGGCGAAAATGGTGTCGAAGGCCAGACTGCTCTTTCCCGAGCCGGACACGCCGGTTATCACCACCAGCTTGTCTCGGGGGATGGTGATATCGATATTTTTTAGGTTGTGCTCCCGAGCGCCTTTAACGTGGATGAATTCCTGGGGCATCTAAAACCTCACCCTCACCTCTTTAGCCGACATAATATTACCACCATGACCAAATCAGCGGGGCAGACCACGTGGGGCGGGCGCCGGAGGTCAAGAAGGACAGCGTGGTAGGAAATGATATATTGCAATACCGCGCAAAACTGCGTAAAATATGCTTAAATCGGGTAAAGGTGACACGATGGCCCCGGAAAATGAGTCCTGGCTGCTTCACGCAGGCAACCCATTTAAGAACGTATTGGACTGTATCCCAGTGGAAGGCGCTATTGGGTATTTTGAGCTTAAAGATCGGGCCGGATTGGCTGGAGAGCCTTTGGACGATGCGATCAAGGCTCTCGAAGGCCTTGGGCTGATCGGCGCCAGACAGACCACCACCGGAGCGTTCTTTTGGAAGATCGTTCAGCAGCCGCGTAAGGTTTGGTACACCATCGACGAGGCCGCAGGCCATATGGCGGTATCCAAGCGAACGGTGCAACACTTGATCCGGGATGGCCAACTGACCGCCTACCGGGTCGGGCGCGGAGGCCACCGGCGCATCAGATCGGAAGACTTGGATTCTGCCATGCACCGGGATGATAGCGTTGATATGCCGTCCTTGACAGCAAAAGACGACCCTGTCTTGGCAGAGCTGTGGGACAACGATCAGGACTCGATCTATGACCAGCTCTAGTGAGGATGTATCTACCCGCCAGGACGTCGTGCTGGTCGATTTCCTCTTTAGCGAGGACACAGGGAGCAAACGCCGGCCGGTTTTGATATTAAGTTCGGCGGAGTACCATCGGGGCAGACAAGAAGCCGTGGTGGCCGCAATCACCAGCAATACCAGGCGTATCTTGCCCGGTGACCATTTGATGGATGATTGGGAGAGCGCGGGACTGCCCTTGCCGTCGGTGGTGACCGGAATCATAAGGACCATCAAACAGGGAATGATCGGCCGTAGATTGGGGCTCGTGTCGGAAAATGACATGGTTGGGATCGAGGTCAACCTGAGAAGCACGCTAAAACTGGGTGAGTAAAAACCCTGGGCCCGTTATTCAACGCTGAAAAAGCATTCAAGCATTCATCGGAGCCGTCCATTTGCTGCCCTTGCTTGGATCTTCTCGGTAGCGGAGGTTGGTCTTGCGGAGAAACGGAAGTTCCGGGCCAGGTTAGAGCTGGAGAGAGCGGCCGCATGCCGTTGTGCCTGAGTCTGCCCCTGCCGAGAAACCGAAAACGGCCTTTCGCGCGTCCTTTCCCTCCACCGACTGAACGAAGCCTTGTAGATCTGCTTCCGGGGCAGTTTGACAGGCATCCAAAGCCGGGGTAATCTCCATCCACCCTGGCCGAGTCCTGCGGCAAGCACGAATCTGACGGGATCTTGACCCTGTTTTGGAGGTGACGGCCTTGGTGGAAAAGACGCTGACCGCGATGAAAGTGGCCCAGTCGACGACCGAGATGCGGGAGATGGACCTCCCCGAAATCTCTGCCGACGCCGCATTGCTAAAGGTGGAGGTGGCGGGGGTCTGCGGGACCGACGTCAGCCAGTACCGCCTGCCATTACGCGCCGGTCCAATGATCATGGGCCACGAGAACGTGGGCTACCTTACCAGCGTTGGCAAGACCTTCGCCGAGCGCAAGGGAGTCAAAGAGGGAGATTTGGTGTTTCTGGAGCACTACCTCCCCTGCGGCAACTGCGAGTGGGACCACCTGGGCGAGTACCGCCACTGCGCCGCCACCGACTGGTTCTACAACCCCGAGGCCATCCGGTACGGGTATACATCGATCGATATAGCTCCCTCCCTGTGGGGAGGCTTCAGCCAATACCTGTATCTGGCGCCCAACGCGGTGCTCCACAAGGTCCCCGACGGCGTGACGCCCGAGGAGGCGGGGACCGGGACCCCCATGGCAAACGGGGTCCAGTGGGCGCTGTTCGAAGGCGGCGTGGGTTACGCCTCCACGGTGCTGATCCAGGGACCGGGCCAGCAGGGTTTGTCCTGCGTCATGGCGTCCAAGCATGCCGGCGCCGACTGCATCATCATCACCGGCACATCCAAAGACGCCAAAAGGTTGGAGGTGGCCAAGGCCTTTGGGGCCGACTTCGTGATCGACGTTGATGACGAGGATCCCATCGAACGCATCATGGAGATCACCGGCGGCCGGGGCGTGGACGTGGCTCTGGACTGCACCGTGGGGGCCACCGGCTCACCCACAATAATGGCCATCGAGGCCGCGAAACGCCGGGGCGCCACCTTGGTGGTCCAGGGCGAAGATTCCGAGATCGCGTCTTTCCCCATCGGCAGGCTCACCAGGAAATACATCACGATGAAAAGCGCCCGCGGTCACAGCTACCGGGCGGTGGAGTTGGGCCTGCGCCAGATCGCCTCCCACCGGTTCCCCCTGGAGTTGATGACCACCCATCGTTTTGGTCTGACGGAAGTGGACCACGCCATAAAATCGGTGTCCGGCCAGGGCGCCCCCGGCGCCATCCACGTGTCGGTCATGCCCTGGATGTGAGCTATATTGGTACTTAAGATTCAGAGAGGCTGATTGATGTTATCGGTATCCGACAACGAGAAGGTCACCCGGGTCGAACCAGGCACACCCATGGGAGAGGTGATGCGGCGGTACTGGCAACCGGTGTTGCTGTCACGGGAGTTGCCGGAGCCGGATTGCGCGCCCGTCCGAGTACGGATCCTGGGCGAGGATTTGGTGGCTTTCCGAAGCACCAGCGGCCGCGTCGGTCTGTTGGACGAGTGGTGCGCCCACCGGCGGACCTCGCTTTGGTTGGGCCGCAACGAGGAGGACGGGCTCCGTTGCGTATTCCACGGCTGGAAGTACGACGTCACCGGCCAGTGCGTGGACATGCCCAACGTGCTGCCGGAGCATGACTTCAAGGACCGAATAAAGCTCACGGCGTATCCCACGCAGGAGATGGGGGGCGTGATCTGGGCGTACCTGGGCCCCAAAGAGCTGCAGCCCCCGCCGCCGAGCTTCGAGTGGACCCGCCAGCCGGAGAGCCACCGCCACGTCTCCAAGGGAATTCAGGAAAGCAACTGGCTGCAGGCGCTGGAGGGAGGCATCGACTCCATTCATACCTCCTTCCTGCACCGTCTCATCAGCGGCGACCGGGCGGGTTTGGCCGGCATTCGGGCTCAGGCGACGGCGACCACGCTGGAGGTCCGCCTGGCCCCCTATGGCTTCGCCTATGCCTCCATGCGGCCCCTGGGCGAAGGGAAGGGCAACTACGTCCGGACGTACCACTGGGTGATGCCAAACCATCAGATCCGCGCCATCCAGGAAAACACCGACGACGGCGGCAATTCCAAGAACAAGATCGCGGGGCACACGTGGGTGCCGATAGACGACGAGAACACGACCGTCTGGAACTGGTACTACAGCCTGGACGTCCCCCTGGGCGACAGCGAGCGTGACGAGTCTTTCTGGGGCAACGGGCCCAAGTTCTACGACGAGGAGAATGGCTTCCGCGCATATCTCAACAAGGGCAACAA
>JADFPM010000047.1 GCA_022562335.1 Chloroflexota bacterium | reverse complement strand
GAGTATGCGGGAGGTGATGCGCCGGCGCTTCGAGCGGCTGGGCGCCGCCCGGGCCGCCCAGGCCAAGGAAGGCGCGTTGGGCGAGGTCTCGGGAGACGCCTGGGGCATCGTGCCCGACCTGGTGCTGATCGACGGCGGCAAAGGCCAGCTGTCCGCCGCCCTGGAGGTGTTCCTGGAGTTGGGCTTGGAGGACGTTCCCCTGGCATCCCTGGCCAAAGAGAACGAGGAGATTTTCGTGCCCCATACCCCCGAGCCCATCGTCTTGCCCAGAAATTCCCAGGCGCTTTATCTGGTTCAGCGGATCCGGGACGAGGCCCACCGGTTTGCCATCACCTACCACCGCAACCTCCGCAGCAAGAGCAGCGTCAAATCCGCCATCGACATGGTCACGGGAATCGGCCCCAAGCGGAAGCGGACCCTCTTACGCCGCTTCGGCACGATAAAGGGCATCAAGGAGGCGCCGGTGGAAGAGATCGCCGCCGTCCCCGGGATGACTCGCTCCTTGGCCCTGCGCCTGAAGCAAACCCTGTAGTTTTGCCGCGGTATTCTTCACCGCCGGTCCGGCAGCATCGGTTGATATTACATTCCTATCCCTTTTCGGCTTGATTACGCGCGGGTACTCCATTACCATATCCGTCAATGTAACGAATGCACCGGTGTGATCATGGCCAAGATATCCATCACCCTGCCCAACATCACTGAGATCAGCCTGGAAGCCGCCGACGCCTCGGAGATGCGGCAGATCGTCGGCTTGTTCAAAAGCGACTTGCTGAACGAATTGGTGCGGTTACCCTCAGTAGGCGCCCAGACCAAAGAAGTACCCGGCGGGCCGGACAATGATATCAATGTACCGCCCAAAGCCTCCATCCAAACGCCTCCCGCCCAAGCCGCCAGCAATGGCAATGACCACGCCAGTTCAACCTCCGCGCGGGATATCCCGGAAGCCGCTCCGCTACCATTGGAAGCTCGCGTGAACCCTCCCGTGGAGCCCGGCGCGGCCGAACCACCAACGGGTCAGCCCACCGGACGGCAAGTCCCCGCAACGATCCGTTCCGACCGGGGGACCAGCCCCGATACATCGATTCCCGGCACCCCGCGCAATCCCTCCATTCCGCCGGAGCTGTCGGACCCCCGGCTGGGACACGACTTCACGGTTTTCTGCCGAACGGTCAACCCCATGGGCGATATGCGTAAGGTGGTGGCCGCCGCCGAAGGCGCTGCCCGGATGTTTTCCATGGAGAACGTGGACGCTTGGGAGTTGGGACACCTGTTCGACATGACCGGTTGGCCCCAGCCCCACAGCTTCACCCAGGCCCTGCGCAACGCCGCCCGCAGCAAATTCCGCTGGCTGGAGCGGGTACCCGGAAGGTCGGGCCGTTACTCCGTGACCGACGCGGGCCGGGCGGTGGTTTTGAAAGGAACCAACCTTCTCTGACCCCGGCTCCCATTCCCGGCCCAGGTCCCTAATCGATTCGAGCTGCCGTAATCAACCACCTCCGCCAAGCCACGCCCTTCCGGAAGTCTTCTGGATCCGGATGCCTTCTGGCCTCACCGCGTGATCATCTCAACAAATGGTTCGACAAGCTTGTCCTGAGCGAAGCCGAAGGGCTCACCACGAACGGAGGAGGATTCCCCCACCGTTCGTCCTGAGCCCGTCGAAGGATGGCCCATTTTGGATAAACGATTTTGATGTGATTGGTCAGACCTGCCGGGCCAACCCTAGCCCATTTGGCCGGGCAACGGTTGCGGCTTGCCGTTGGGGGTAATATCCTTAGCGGTGAGATTCCGGGCCCCGCGCAGGGCCGAACGACAAACGCCAAATACCAAATAATTGAGATCAAGGGGAGGCGGCTTCCATGAAAATGTATATCAACGGAACCTGGTTGGAAAAAGCGGAGACCATGCCCGTGTTGAACCCCTTCGACCAATCGGTGATTGATACTGTCCCCAAGGCAAATGCGTCCGACGTGGACCTGGCCATTGCCAGCGCCGTCCGAGGCGCCGAGGCCATGCGCAAGCTGACCTCCTATGAGCGGTACTCCATATTGCGTAAGACCGCCGACCTGCTGGCCGAGCGTTCCGAAGACCTGGCCCACACCATCACCATGGAGGAAGGCAAGGTCATCGCCGAGGGCCGTACCGAAGTGCAACGGGCCATCCAGACCATCACCGGCTCTTCCGAAGAAGCCAAGAGACTCCACGGAGAGACGGTGCCCTTGGACGCCGCTCCCGGCAACGTGAACCAGTTCGGGTTCACCATCCGGGTCCCCGTGGGGGTGGTGGTTGCCATTGCTCCCTTTAACTTCCCCCTGAACCTGGTGTGCCACAAGGTGGGCCCCGCCCTGGCAGCAGGAAATTCGGTGGTGTTGAAACCGGCGGGGGACACGCCCCTCTCGGCCCTGAAACTGACCGAGATACTGTTGGAGGCGGGACTGCCCGCAGAGGCCATCCAGTGCGTCACCGGCTCCGGAGCGGAGATCGGCGACGCCATCACCGGCGACCCCCGGGTGCGCAAGATCACCTTCACCGGCAGTATGGAAGTGGGCGACCGCATCTGCCGCAACGCCGGGATCAAGAAGGTCACCATGGAACTGGGCTCCAACAGCCCGCTGATAGTCATGCCCGACGCCGACCTGGAAAAGGTGGCCGCCGCCACGGTGGCCGGTGGATTCGCCAACGCCGGACAGGTGTGCATCTCGACCCAGCGGGTGTTCGCCGAGCGCAGCGTGTATGCCGACTTTTTGGACGCCCTGATCGCGCCCACCGAGGCCTTTTCCATGGGCAACCCCTTGGACGAGAGCGTGCGCATGGGACCGATGATCCGCGAGTCCGACGCCATCCGGGTCGGAGAATGGATTGCCGAAGCCGTCAGCGGAGGAGCCAGGATCATGACCGGCGGCGACCATGAAGGGACACTTCATGCCCCCACGGTGGTGGCCGACGTCAAACCCGACATGCGGGTCTCGCGGGAAGAGCTTTTCGGGCCGGCCGTGGCCGTAAGCGCCTTCACCGACATCAATGACGCCATCGCCATGGCCAACGACAGCCGATTCGGCCTGTCGGCGGGAATATTCACCCAGAACCTGGACTGGGCCATGCGTTTCGCCCGGGAGGTCCAATCCGGCAGCCTGCACATCAACTCGGCCCCCGGCTGGCGGGCCGACCTGATGCCCTACGGCGGCCTGAAGGACAGCGGCATGGGCAAAGAGGGCCCTTCCTACGCCGTCCAGGAGATGAGCGAGCTAAAGATGGTCGTGTTCCATCTTTAGGACTCATCAGAACCAAATCCGCGAAGGTAAGCAAGAGGACAACACCTAAATGCAACTGATAACCAAGCCGGCGCGGAAGGCGCTGGTGGTCACGCCCCATCCCGACGACGCCGAGGGCGGCTGCGGCGCCACCATGGCCAAGTGGATCAAAGAGTCGGGCAGCGAGTTCATCGTGGTCATGTGCACCAACGGTGACAAGGGGACTTCAGACCGGGAGTTGCAGCCGGCGGAACTGGCCGCAACGCGGGAAAAGGAACAACGGGAGGCCTCCGGCGTTCTGGGGGTCAAAGACGTGGTGTTTCTGGCCCACCCCGACGGCGGTTTGGAGGACGATCTGGAATTCCGCGGCCAGGTGGTGCGGCTGATCCGCCAACACCAGCCCGACACCATTTTTTGCATCGACCCCTACCGCAGCAAAAGCCACACCCACCGGGACCACCGTATGAGCGGACAGGTGGCCCTGGACGCCGCTTTCACCTACGCGTGGAGCTACCTGCATTTCCCCGAGCAGATATCCCAAGAGGGCCTGAAGCCCCACCGCGTGGAGCGGGCCTTCCTATGGGCCAGCGAATCTCCCGACTGCTTTGTGGAGTTGGAGGAGGCCAACCTGGAGTTGAAGGCTGAGGCCCTGAGCCGCCACGTCAGCCAGATGCATAGCCGGACGACCCACGACCGCATGGAACGGATCCGCCGGTGGTCCGGGGAGACCGGCGAAAAGGCGGGCGTTCCCTTCGCCGAGGGGTTTCGGCGAATCCAGTTCGGCATCGGCTCCCTGGAATGGCAATTTCTGGATGGATAGCTATCGGCCGTCCGCCCTCAGCTTTCAGCTTTTGGCGCCACGAACTGGCGGATCGCTTCAAAGTACTCGTTGATCCCGATGTGCATCAGGTCGTTGTGGCCCGCGCCGGGAATGATCAACAGGTGTTTATCTGAAGACACGAATCGCTGGTACATGCCCACCGCATCCTTCAACGGCGCCAAATCATCCATCTGGCCGTGGATCACCAATACCGGTATTTCGATGGATAACACTTTTTCCAGGTATTCATCCTGGAACTTCTGGGATTCGGCCGGCTCCAAACCGCGGGTGAAATTGCCCAGGCTGGGGCGGCCGCTCTCGATGATCAGACCCTTGAGGCCTTCCGGCGGATCGGCGGCCAGTTCAAACGCGGCGTGCCGGCCCATGGAGCGGCTCATGACGAACCGAGGGCCATTGTAACCGCCGGCCTCCAATATCTCCCACAGCGCTTCCTGGACTTTGCGCGCGTCGGAAAGCATGGTGGAAAACGCCGGAAGACCGCCGCTGCCGCCATAACCCCGGTAATCAGCCACAAAGAAGTTGATCCCCACCTGGTTGTATATCGGGGCGATTCCGTCGTAGTCTGCCGCCGTCTCGCCATTGCCGTAGAAAAACAGGATGGTGGGGCTTTCCGGCCCTACGGGAAAGAAACGGCAGGACAGAGACACCCCGTCATCCACCTTCACCATGTGATCTTCAGCGCCCGGTGGGGTTGGCGTCCAGTTTTTTCTGGGGTAGAACGAGTTCATGGAGATTTCGGGGCGGTCCAATGGCGAATAATCTACGGTGGGCATTTGTGATCTCCGAAGTGGCAGATGGACTTATACCTGGGCAACCGCAGGCGGCTTCCCTAGCCAACTTCCTGAAAACGGCGGATGATCTTCTTTAGCTGCGGTTCCTCTATAGGTTCCACCGTGTGGGGAGAGAAGCTCACCTCGTCCAGCAGGCCCCCGTACCGTTCCAGGAACTTATCGGCGATCTCGTCGTATTCCCCCCGCACGCAGAATGCATCCAACATCTCATCGCTGACCAACTCGGCCATCTCCGCCCACCGGCCGTTGAGGGACATTTCATGCAATCGCTGGCCGACCTCGGTAAATCCGTGGCACTCCAGGGCAGGGAAATAGGTGCGCGTGGACGCATAGAACGATATGCGCCGCCTGACTTCGGCTTCCATGTCCCTGATGCTGGATCTGTTGGGCCCGGTGATGATAAAGCCGCCGCCGCATATCTTGGCTTGGGACGGGTCGCGCCCTACCCGTTCAGCCCCCTTGATCACGTTGGGCTTGATCACTTCCCGCACGTACTTATCGGAGGTCAGGCTGTGCAGCATCAAACCGTCGGTGACCTCTCCGGCCACCCGGCTGTTGTAAGCGTTGACCGCGCCGTTGTAGATGGCCGGGTCGGGGAAAGCGCTGGGACCGGGATTGAAAAAGGGCGACATCAGCGAGAATTGGTAGAATTTACCCTGGTAGTCCAGGCTGCCATCACCGTTCCAACAGTCCCAGATTTGGCGCAATGACTCGACGTATTCCCGCAACTTGGGACCGGGGGATTCCCATTTCGTGGAGAAACGCCGTTCGATGTGCCCTTTGACCTGGGTGCCCAATCCAAGGCGAAACCGGCCCCGGGAAAGGTCCTGCAGGTCTCGAGCCGTGTGGGCCACGACCATGGGTGAACGGGGAAAGGCGATGGCCACCCTGGTCTCCAGGGAAATATGGGACGTGGCCGTGGCAGCCAGGGCCAGGGGCAGGAACGGGTCGTGGGACGTCTCGCTGGCCGAAACGCCGTCGTAACCCATGGATTCGGCCCAGGAAGCCTCAGCGGCCACGCCGCTCAGGTTTTTGGATGCCAAATGGTATTGAACGCGCATGCCACCCTCCGCCGGCAAATACGGAACTTGACTCCATATACTGGGAGCCTCCGCAAGTATACCCCAGGTACTCAGACTGGATCGGGCCGCATCGGCCAGCGGCTGAGCCGTTCAGCGGCCGGCGTGAGGAAAACCCCAAAGACATCTATCTCAGGCGATGTTTCTTCCCATTGCCAAGCCAAACAGAGGAAAGGGTGCTTCGCGACGAGTGGGAGATTTCCGCCAGTAGCTCTGGGTGGGGGTCTCAAACACCCTTGGGTTCGCCGGTGAGCAACCGGCGCCCGGCATCCTTTAGGCGTGCCGATTCGATCTCGTTGGCGGCTTCCCCGACGAACGATTCCAGCAGGTAAACCTCTTCTTGTGTCCAGGGAATCCCCTCGCCCCGCCCCAACACCAGCACACCGGCCTTTTCAATGGAATTTTGCAGCGGTATAGCCAGGCATCTCCAAGATTCCACTTGGGGGACCTCTCCAGACCGGCCCTTTGCGGGATAACGGCCCAGGGCCGCGCTTTCGCGCCGGCGGATCAGAGACCGCCGCACCGGCGCCCCTTCGTCGAAACACTTGGCCGCCAGGTCCGCAATCTCTTCCATGAGGCCTTCGCCGAGGTCTCCCAGCAGGTCTTGGGGCGATCCCTCCCCGAGAATATCAGCTCCGGCGATGGGTGATAGGCCCGGCCTCTGGTGGTCGTACATAAACGCCGCCGACCATTCTGCCTGGCCAATACTGGTTGCCTGGCCGGCGAGGGTCTCGATCAGCGATGATAGGCTCCCAGCCGGGGCCGGCGCTATTTCCAACCGGTTTAGCTGCTCCAGCCGATGGGCTTGCCGTCTGGAGTGAACGTAAAGCCGGCCGGCCTGAACCACCGGGGAAACCTGAATCCCCAACTCATCCAGGGTGGCTTGGTCCTGCATGGAAAAACCCTTGCCCCGATCCCGGAAGATGGTCAAAACACCGATGATCTCACCTTTGAAATACAACCGGGTTTCGATGGAGATACCAGTGGAGAATCCGGTTGCCGGTGCCGATTCGGGCTCGAATGTCCCGTGGCCGGGAGACGCCCAAAGATCAGGGAAGTCATATCCCTCGGAGTCTATCCAGGAGATGCATGCGCCGTCGATGGCGATAACTTTAGCCACGGTGTCGACGAATGGAGGGAAGATTTCATCCAACGACTGGGAGGCGCCAAATATCCTGGCCAACTCTTGCTGAATGCCGTCCTGAGCAGGTTGACGAGGATCCGAGCCGGGTTGGTTTGGGGACGCCAGGCGCGCTAACGAGGGCGTAAGCGCCGCAACCACCTCTTCCAAGCAGGTCTGGTCGACGGCCCCATATGCCCTGGGCGATCTGTGCTCCAAAAGCACCATGCCCAGGGTTTTGCCGTACAGGGTCACCGGCACCATCATTGCAGATCTGATTTCCGATGGCATGATCTGGTTCCACACCACCGGGCAACCGCGTTCCGAAAGGTCGGGAAATATCCGGCTTTCCCCGCTGGCTGCCGATTCTCCCAGACCGCTGTCGGATAGCCTTGTCGACTCTCCAGACCGGTGCCGGCCCACGCCTTGACCGGTGCGGTAGGCGCATATTGCCAGGTCCGATCCTTGATTAACCAAATAAATGCTGAGGCGTTGGTATTCGACCATCGCCTTGATCTCCGTGGCGAATTGCCGGAAACCCCGGCTGAGGGGCGCCTCTGGCGCCGCAGCTTGATTGATGCGTCGAACCGCGTCGTTAACCTGTTGATTGCTATTCAAACTGCGGCGCAACCTGATGTTTTCCAGGGCCAAGGTCAGGTGATCGGCGCACTGCCGCACCATCTCCCGTCGTGAAGCATCGAAAAGGCCCGGCTGGCAACCCCTCACCAGCACCTCGCCCAAGAGTCCTTCTTCGCCGTTGAGAGGTATCCGCAGGGGCGAAGGCGCTCTTTGGGATAGAGTTGAACGCAAACCTGCCGTACCGGGCAAATATCGCCTTGTGATGGACGGATTGGCCCATGAATAAACCACCCGGCTGGTGTCTCCCTCGGGTTCCAATAACACGATGGCCATTCGATCCATGGGTAGAACGGGCGTGATCTCCGAGGCGAATCGGGCGCACGCACCGGCGATGGCCGGATCGGTCACAGGGACCTTGGCAGTGTAGATCAACTCCAGACCGCCTTTCTGGTCTGAGACCAGATATATTTATCGCCGTCCATTTAAAGCGGCTCGGCTGGCGAGGTTATTCGTTTCTCCACGCATCATCTCAAAATGGCGAATGATACGGTTGTTTTCCAGGGCCGCACCAAATGGTTAGCGATTGATATCGAGAAATCGATGGTTTTGCCGTTTCGGCATTATAACCATTAAGACAATGCTGCGTATACCAAATCAGACTTTGCTGCCATCACAAAATCGTTTCGGTGCAGATTTTTTATCTTATGTGTCCACCAGGTGACCTTCACACTTCCCCATTCCGTGATCAGCCTGGGGTGGTGTCCCTCCTCCTCGGCCAATTCTCCAACACGGTTGGTGAACTCTAGCGCGGCCTCAAAATTTGCGAACCGAAACGGACGGTCCAACTTTTTGATACCGTCCTCCTCCACCAGGCTCCAATCGGATACCTGGGGGAGCAATTCGTCTATTTCTTCCTGGGTGACATGGGGCGAATCACGGCGGCATGCGACGCATTTTTCCTGATTGAGGTCAGTCAATGCTGGACTCCTTGAGGCGAGGATTCGGTCATGAACAGGCGCAATCTATCCGGGATCACGATGGATTTTAGCATACGGTGATTTGGGGGCCCCGAAGCCGTTAGGTGCCGGCGCCGGCAGGCCGGGCTGCGCCTTCCAGCGACCCTAAAATCAGCGGCGCCAAGTGTGGCGAGAGTGACAAAGTCACTGCCAAATCATAAGATAGGTTTGACCTAAAACGACCTGTTGGCCACCCCGGAGGTTGGGATATGATATTCGGCGCCATCACCAATTCCTGGCGTTTGCAGCTGGAACAGGGGGACCTGTTGCCCCTGGTCCAAGAGGCCCAATCCCGCAATTCCAAGCATGTCGAGCTGCGCCAGACCTGTTTGGGGTCCTGCGAGACCGGCAAAGACCAGGACTGGCGTCCGGTATTGCCTAATCTACAATCTCTGGTTGACCGGTTCCCCGATCTTTCTTTCGACTTGGCCATGGCCCTGCCCTGCTTATCCCAACGGATCGACCCCATGGGAGAGCAATTCCAAGCGGCGCTGGAGGGGGCCAAAGTGGTGGGACGAAGCCAGCCCCACCTGCGGCTGGTGGACCCGGCTCCGGCGGAATCGGTTTGGGAGTCATCGGACGATATACCCGCGGAGGCGATGGGCCTGGCGGACCTGGCCAGGGAAGCCGCCCGCCAGGGGGTGATCATTTCCGTGGAAAATTCAGGCCAGCCCATCCGCAGCATGGCCCTGTTGGTCACCCAGGCCAGGGCGGCGATGCCGGAAAGCGAACGGGCCTTCCTGGGCCTCTGCCCCGATCCCACCAATCAACTCCGCCGCTTTCCCGGCAGCGATCCTCTGGCAGAGTTGGAAGCGCTGCCGGTGGACATGATCAAGATAATCCACTTCAAGCAGGCGGGCAACGGCGATCCCCATCCCGCGGTGGACGACGGCGACCTGGACTGCCGGAGGATGATGCAACTGCTGGAAGCCAAGGGCTACCAGGGGGCAGCCATCATGGAGATACCGCCCCACGAAGACGTGTTTGAGAACCTTTCCGAGAGCTTCAGCTATTTGCAGGGGTTCAGCGCCGGGACAAAATGATCCAAGTAGTCCGTAATGGACTCGCCGCAGGGAGAACTAAAGCGATTTCCGGTGACACTGGCAAACCTGAAGCCTCCATATCATTTTGATGCCTAATTACGACGGCTACACCGTATCCATCCACTACGACCGGCGGCTCTTTCGCCACGACATCGCCGGTTCCATCGCCCACGCCCGGATGCTGGCCAAGACCAAGATCATCAGCGATGAAGACGCCCAGAAGATGATCCAGGGCCTGGAAAAGATACGCGTCGAGATCGAAGACGGCTCCTTCCCCTGGGACGCGTCTCTGGAAGACCTGCACATGAACATCGAGTCCCGGCTGCACCACCACATCGGCGCTACCGCCGGAATGTTACACACCGGGCGCTCCCGCAACGACCAGATCGCCCTGGACATGCGGTTATACGTCAAAGAGGCAGGCCACCAGACGGCGGAAGGGCTAAGGGGGGTCCAGCGCGCGCTGGTCGCCCTGGCCGAAAAATACCAGGACGTGTTGATGCCGGGGTACACACACCTTCAGCGGGCCCAGCCGGTGCTCTTCGCCCACCATATGCTGGCCTATTTCCAGATGTTGCAGCGCGATGTCTCCCGGTTCCGGGACTGCCACCACCGTCTGGATGTCCTGCCCCTGGGCAGCGGCGCCCTGGCGGGGGTGCCCTATCCCACGGACCGGGAGTTTCTGGCCAAAGAGCTGGGTTTCGCCTCGGTCAGCGCCAACAGCATGGACGCGGTGTCCGACCGGGATTTCGTGGCGGAATTCTTGGCGGCGGCCGCTCTGTGCATGATGCATTTCTCCCGATTGGCCGAGGAACTGGTCCTTTGGTCCAGCCGCGAGTTTGGGTTCATCCGGCTGGACGACGCCTTCACCACCGGCAGCAGCATAATGCCCCAGAAACGCAACCCGGACTTCGCCGAGCTGGCCAGGGGCCGCACCGGCCGGGTCTACGGCAACCTGATGGCCATGCTCACCGTCCTGAAGGGCCTGCCATTGACCTATAACCGGGACTTGCAGGAGGACAAAGAAGGCATCTTCGACACCGTGGACACCCTTTTGCCGACGTTGGAAGTTTTCCAGGGCATGCTGGGTGGCCTGACTTTGGACGTGGACCGGGTGACGTCGTTGGCCAGTGAAAGCTATATGCTGGCCACGGACCTGGCCGATTATCTGGTGGGCAAAGGGGTGCCCTTCCGCCAGGCCCACGGCATCATGCGGGAGCTCTGCGAGCATTGCGAGTCCAGTTCCACGGCGCTGGGAGACCTGACCATCGAGGAATACCGGCGGTTCTCGGAGCATTTCGCTGAAGACGTCTTCCAGATCACCGCCCAATCGTCGGTGGCCGCGAGAGACAACCCCGGCGGCACCGCGCCCCGGCGGGTGGCCGAAGAGTTGAAGCAAGCCAAGGAGCTTTTATTGGAGGCCGGGAATGGTTTCTGAGCGAGTGGTTTCGGAAGGTTACGTGCAGATCGCGCCCTCGGTGCTATCGGCCGACTTCGCCAAACTGGGCGAACAGGTGCGGGAAGCCACCGAAGCCGGCGCCGACCTGATCCACGTGGACGTGATGGACGGGCAGTTCGTGCCGAACATATCTTTCGGCGAGGTTTTGGTGGACGCCATACGCCGCTCTACCCACCTTCCCTTGAACATCCACCTGATGATAAAGGAGCCGGACAACCTGCTGCATACCTTTATCAAAGCGCCCACCGACCAGATCATCGTCCACGCGGAAGCCTGCACCCACCTGCACCGCACCATCACCCGCATCAAGGAAGGGGGCAACGAGGTGGGCGTGGCGATCAACCCGGCGACGCCGGTCTCGGCCATAGAAGACCTGCTGCCGCTGTTGGATATCGCCCTGGTGATGTCGGTGAACCCGGGGTTTTCCGGGCAAAGCTTTATCCCATTGGCCGTGGAGAAGGTGAAGCGGCTGCGCCAGGAGATCAAGCGGGGAGGATACGGGACCCGCATCATGGTGGACGGCGGGATCAAAGCTGATTGGACGGCCCAAGACTCGGTGAAGGCCGGGGCGTCGATGCTGGTGTCCGGTTCCGGAATCTTCAACGAGACAGAGGCGGTGGACCAGGCGATGGGCCGCATGAGGTCGTGTCTGGCTGGGCTGGTTCCGGGGTGATTCGGCGGGATAGACCCGTTTCTACTATTTCAGCCTGAGCCCAGCCAGCCTCAGTCTGCGGCAGGCGGTCCTCAGCGTCACATTTTCTGGCAGGCTTGGCCGCCTAGCGCGGGGCCAGCGCGGCCAGGGCTTTTCTGAACTTGGGCGACTTGTTCACCGAGCGCAGGCAACGGCTGCATATCTTTACTTTGATGTTCTTGCCATCCTGGAACACCGTCTGCTTGTGAACGTTGGCCATGAATCTGGTCTTGGTGTGCCGGTTGGAGTGGCTCACGTTGTTGCCGCTCATCCCCGACTTTAAGCAAATTTCGCATCTCATGATTGGCTTTGACCTGTTTCCCCAAAAATCCGAAGCATTCCACTCCGGATTCAACCTGAAGATTTCATCCTGATCGAGTAACTAGGTTACCATTTCCCGGCGAAGGGTGGCAAGCGCCGGGCCGGGCAAGCCCACGGATTTCGGGCGTCACTCCCGCCGCCGGTATATCTCCACCGACGCGTTTTCGATGACCGATGCCCTGATTGGCGGCTGGGGTTTGTTGACCCGCACCCGTACCGCCTCAACCGGGAAACCCTCCAAAATCCGGTCGGCGATCGCCTGGGCGGCAGCCTCCAAAAGGTTTTTGGACTCGCCCTCCAGCACGCCGCGGACCGCCCGGTAAAGATCGGTGTAGTTGACGGTGTCTTCCAGCCGGTCGGTCCGGCCGGGCCCGCTCAGGTCCAGTTCCACCGTTAGATCAACCAGATAGGGCTGCCCCAGGGCTTTCTCCTCTGGGTTAACACCGTGGAAGCCGTAAAAGCGCATCCCTTCCAGGATGATGCTGTCCGGCGGGGTCGAGCGGTCAGCCATCAGCGGTCAGCCATCGGCCTGCTGGATCCGTTCGGCCAGGGCCAATAGGTTCTGGGCACGCTTGACCACGGGAACGTCGATCATGCGGCCGTCCAGCGACAGGGAACCCCGCCCTTGGGCCTCGGCCTGGTCCCACGCTTCCACCACCCGGCGGGCGTAGCCCACTTCTTCAGCGGACGGACCGAACATCTCGTTGATTATCTCTATCTGCGAGGGATGGATGGCGAACCTGCCCGTGTATCCCAACCGTCGGCTGG
>JADFPM010000303.1 GCA_022562335.1 Chloroflexota bacterium | reverse complement strand
TACAGGTGGCGGCAGATGAACCGGGCGGTGGCGGGCTCTTTGACGATGATGTCGATGATATCCTCGCCGTTCAAGTTGCCGGTGTGGCCCAGGAAGGTCTTTTCGCCATCGTCGTGGTCCTCGCCCAGGTACTCGAACCGCCAGGGGAAGCGGCCGAAGGGTTGGCGAGGCAGCTTGGGGGCGATGGTCCAACCGGTGAAGGCCCGGGAGGCTTCTCGGACGTCGACCTCGGTATAGTTGCTGACGCCCATGGAGAAGAGCTCCAAGAGCTCCCGTCCCCAGTTCTCGTTCACCGCGTCCCGGTGGTTCTCGTTGTTGTCCAGCCAGAAGATCATGGCCGGGTTCCGGGACACCTCAAGCAGCATGTCGCGGTAGTTGCCCATGCCGAATTTTCGAAACATCACCAACTGCTCCAACATCTGGTCGCAGTTGTCCACCTTGGCGTTTCCGGTGGCGAATACATGGTGCCAGAAAAGGGCGACTTTTTCGTGCAGGGGGCGCTGGGTGGTGATCATGTGGTAGAGCCAGTTGTACTGCCCTGGATTTGGAGTCCCGCCGGGGAGTAAGCTGCCGGGCTGATAGCGAAGCAGCATCGCGGTCTTGCCGGCCGGCATGGTTGCCGGTGGGTCGATCAATTCCTCAACGACGGCTTCGTAGCCTTTGTCCGCTAACCGTGTCAACTCCTCCCGATTGGCGCCGAATCCGGCGCGGCGCATCAGGTGAGCCATCAATGCCAGGTCTTCTTTGTTGGCCATGCAGCAGCCTCCTTAAAATTATTCTTAACTCGTTATTGGATACCCGTCCAAAGCATCTGAATTCGTGGGTTTTTCCGTGGGATTCTCGGCGCCTCAAAGGCGAAATCTAGGCTCAATAATAAGACCGAGTCCGGTCTCTGTCAATTCGGGATGCCCACTCGCCGGACACGGCCGGAATCTCTGAATAGATGACCAAAAACGCCGCGGATTCGAGAATATATTGCGGAAAACCGAACCTGAATCATCTTCGCGGCGTAGCGAATCATGGTCTCCGCAATCCCAAACCACGCATCAGAGATACCGGTCTACCAAGACGGCCATTTGGTCCCGGTTGGAATGTGATAACCTGACTCTCAAGCCTACGTGCCTCGTGATGCTGGCTGTGCTGGCGCCGGGATTCGCCGGGGACCCACAGCCGGCAGCGGCCTTGGGCTTATTGTTTTGCTCTTATGCTGACCTTTCCAACACTCACAATCCCTAACCTGCAAACCATCAGGGAAAGCCCAAACTACAAATGGTGGGTGCTGGCCACCATAGGCGTGGGCACCTTCATGGCCGTGGCCAGCAACAGCGGCATCATCATCGCCCTGCCCAGCATCGCCTCATATTTTAACGCGGACTTGCCCGCGGTCCAGTGGGTGATATTGGGGGAGACACTGACGGTTTCGGCCCTACTGCTGCCCATGGGGCGCTTGTCTGACATCGTGGGCCGCAAGCGCGTTTACATCGCCGGATTTGCCATTTTCATAGCGGCGGCAGGTTTGGCCGGCGTAGCCGACGACCTTCAACTTTTGATCCTGGCCAAGGTCCTCCAAGGCTCCGGCTCGGCTATGATCCAGGCCAATGGCGCGGCCATGATCATATCGGTGTTTCCCGGCAGGGAGCGGGGCAAAGCCCTGGGCTCCCATAGCAGCGTGGTGGGAACCGGCGCGATCATCGGCCCGGCCTTGGGGGGCTTCCTGGTCAGCGGCTTTGGTTGGCGTTGGGTGTTTCTGATCAACGTACCGGTGGGGTTGGTGGCGATACTTTTGTCGTCGATCATTTTGGACCCCAAGAGGTTTTTGCCCGACCCCCGCCGGGAACGCCGTCCCCGTTTCGATTGGCTGGGTTCCATATTGTCGGCGGGCGCCTTGCTGACGATCCTGTTGGCGCTGACATTGGCCAACCGCATCGGGTGGACCTCGGTCCCCATCGTCGCCGGCCTCCTATTGTTCGCGGGGCTGCTGGCGGCCTTCATCTGGTGGGAACTGCGCACCGATTCACCCATGCTCGACCTGACCCTGTTCAAGCGCAAGCTGATCGCCATGGGGATGGCCGCCGGTTGGCTGACGTTTCTGGGCATGGCGGCCGCGCGGTTCATGATGGCCATATATTTCCAAAGCGTCTTGGGGTACAGCCCCAGGGAAGCCGGGCTCATCATCATTCCCGCGGCCATCGTCATGACATTTATGGGGCCTATCGCGGGGCGGCTGTCGGACCGCTACGGATGGCGGACCTTTACGGTGACCGGCCTGGCCATGACCTCCACCGCTTTATTCCTGTTTGCCACCACGCTCAGGGCGGACTCGCCGGTGATTTTGCCCATGTCGATCATGATGCTGCAAAGCTGCGGCAACGGATTGTTCAGCACACCCAACAACAGCTCCATCCTCAGCGCGGTGGACCGGTCCAGATTCGGCATAGTCTCGGCGTTACGTCCCCTGACACGAAACTCGGCCAACATCACCAGCATCGCGGTTTCCACCGCCATCATAGCCGGGACCATGGCAGCCATGGGCGCCGAGCCCAGCCTGGACGCGGTTTCCAACGACCCCAGGGCGTTCGTCGCCGGACTGCATACGGCGTTCACGGTGCTGGGGGCCATGGCGGTGTTGGCTATGTTAATCTCCCTGTTAAAGGGCGAGAGGGACCAACAAACCCAAGATTCCCCAGATTCCCCAGATCCCCATGAATCTACGGCAAGGGTAGAACAACCCAGATCTCCGTGAACCCTGGGATCCTTCCATAGGATATATAGAGGATATCTCAAAACCGTCTATCCAAGATG
>JADFPM010000046.1 GCA_022562335.1 Chloroflexota bacterium | reverse complement strand
CGCAGGCTCAACCCAGTTACAGTGGCGGGACCGCGCCGGCCTCGCACCGGCTTCCCCTTTGCGCCCCATTTTGCCGGGGCAACCGTCAGGCCTTATTCAGTTTTACCGGAAGGCTGGTCCATCATCGCCCTTAGCCGGGAGCGGTGCCTTCCTCTGGCATTGTATGCTGGGCATTTGTGGCCGTCAATGATCCACCGGCGGGATTGCCCGGCCAGATGGTCCGCCGATGGGCTCTTGACAGGCTAGGGCCGCCGGGATAACTTGGGCTGGCTCCGCCGAACGCCTTCCGGCCAGATCAATCTATCGGGGCAAAAGCGGTAAGATCAAACCCATTGAATCAAGCCAGCTACGGAGGTTTACCATGATCACCTACAGTTACGACCACATTCATATTCGCAGCCGGGCCCCCATGGAAACCGCCAAGTATTTCGAAAAGATGTTCGACGCTGAGATAAAGGAGTCCATCCAGTCCGACGGCCAGCAACGAGTGGACGTGAACCTGGGAGGGCTGGCCATATTCATCGCCAAGGCCGGCGACGCCACGCCCGAGGCGTTGAAGGACCCCCACCTGGGGCTGGACCATTTTGGCCTCAGGGTCAACAACCTGGAGGAGGCGGTGGCCCAACTAAAGGAACGCGGGGCCGAATTTTTCGTCGAACCGCACTCCATCCGTCCGGGCGTATCCATCGCCTTCGTCCGCACCCCGGACGACGTCCGCATCGAGTTGTTACAGCGGGACTAACTTTCCCTCCCGGAGCCAAACAGCCAAGTCGAGATTCCCAAAGCGAGGACGATAACGCCGAGGAAAACGGCGCCATACCCAATGGCGACGATGCCTATCAAGAAGGACGGGTAATCCTGAGGGCTTAGAAATCCCTCGGCGGCGAGCATGATGACCACCGGCAGCGCGCCCACGGCCATCAAGATCAACCCAAACGCGATGGAGCCCTTGAAGCCGCGCCGGCGGGACGTTATCCGCGGCATTCAATCAGTAACCGTAGTGGGAACCGGCGGACCAGGAAATCATAACCATCGCCACGCTCAGATTTGAGGCAACGGGCCAATGTGGGGTTATCCCCCGCTTAAAACGTAGGTCGCTGAATCCTCGGCCACCCGTCCCTCTTCCCGCAGCTTTTCCAGGTGGGTGCGAACGTTCCGCGCCGCCGCGCCCCTGAGGTTTTTGCGCAGATTCCGCGGATAGACCGCGTGGACCATCTCGTCTACGGTACTGGCTCCTTTCTTGATGGCCGACACCAGTTGGTCCTCCCGCTGTTGGCGATGGTTGATGTACCACTTGATCCGGGCGGCGCCGTTTTGAATGATCTGCCCGTGGCCGGGGTACAGCATCGCCGGCTTAAGCCGGGCCAAAAGCTCCAACGACTTCATGTACTGGGCCAGATTTCGCACGCTGGACGAGGAATTGCCCAAAATCGTGTCCCCGCTGAACACTCCCTTGTCGGCCGCCAGATAGTAGGAGATGTGGTCGTCCTCATGCCCGGGGGTGTAATAGGCCCGCAGCGACGCGCCGCCCCCGGTGGGTATGACCTCGCGGGAACGAAGCTTCTCCACACAGCCCTTGCCAAGCTGATGGGTCAGTCTCGGCTCCAGCTTGGGGTGGCAACGCACCGGGCAATCCAGCGCGTCCTGGATCCGGTCCAGACCGCCTATATGGTCCCCGTGCCCGTGGGTGATCAGGATGGACGATATCTTGGGCCTTCCCAACTCGGCGTGGTAATCCAATATCTGCCGGGTCCAAGCCCGGTAGGGCTCACCCGAATCGACCATCACCATCTCGCCGTTGGGATCGCCCACGAAGTAGATCTGGGTGCCGCCGGGATGCATGGCCCCAAAGGTGTTCTGGTCCTCCAGGATGTGGGTGCTGTAAACGTGTTCGCTGATCTGCATGCGACGGCCTCCGCAACTGCCTGATAAAACCCGGATGGTAGCCATGTCCCATGCGCCAGTCAATCCCCGGCCAACGACGGGCAGACGCTGTGTTATTATCGCCCCAGAGGCACCGGCTGAAAGGCGGTTCGCTGGATCAACCGGAGGGCTGAACCACACATTGGGGAGAGTTTTGATGATTAACGCCAAATCGCTGAAAAAGGCTTTGAAAGAGGCGTTGCCCCAGGTCACCGGCACGGTGAAGCTTTCCGGTTTGGACGGCGCGGTCCAGGTATACCGGGACGGCCTGGGCATACCCCACATACGGGCCTCCAGCCAGAAAGACGCCTTCTTCGCCCAGGGATTCGTCACCGCCCAGGACCGGCTGTGGCACATGGAGTTCGACCGGAAACGGGGCGCCGGACGTTGGGCTGAGATGGTGGGCGAATCGGCGGTGGAGCAAGACAAACTGATGCGCCGGTTTCGCCTGTCGGACAGCGCCAGGGCCGACTACCAGGCTTCATCCCCGGAAACCAGGGAGATGTTTGACGCCTACGCCTGGGGAGTCAACGCCTTTATTGAATCGGATAGCCCATTGCCCGTGGAATACCAGATCGTTGGCCTGAAGCCGGAACCGTGGCAGCCCTGGCACGGGTTGGTGGCATATAAGGTGCGCCACATCCTAATGGGGGTGTTCGAATCCAAGGCCTGGCGGGCCCAGGTGGTGGCCAAGATCGGGCCGGAGAAAGCCTCACTGCTTTTTCCGGGATTTCAGCCCGGATATCCCCTGATCCTGCCGCCGGGCGAGACGTATTCCGGACCCTTGGCCGACGGGCTGGAGGAGCTGCGGCAGGGAGCGGCCGCCCTGAATTATCTGTCGGAGACCGGCGCCGGCAGCAATAGTTGGGTCCTATCGGGCAGCCGCACCGCCACCGGCAAACCCATCCTGGCGGGTGATTCCCACCGGGCGCTGGACACTCCCAACGTCTATTATCAAAACCAGGTGGCCTGTCCTGAATTCGACGTGATCGGGCTGTCTTTCCCCGGCGTGCCCGGCTTTCCCCATTTCGGCCACAACGCCGACGTGGCCTGGTCGGTCACCCACACCTCCGCTGATTATCAGGACCTCTACATAGAACGTTTCAGCACCGGCTCCGGAAACCAGGAATACCTGTTCCAAGACCAATGGCTTCCGGCCACGATCCACGAGGAGACCATCAAAGTCAACGGCGGCGGTGACGTCCAATTCCAGTCGTGGGTCACCCGCCACGGCCCGGTGATCTCCGGCGACCCGGCTAAAGGCTCCGGTATAGCTTTCAAATACACCGCCACCGAAGGACCATCTCCGTGGCCCGATACCCTGCTGTCCATGCTGAAGGCGAAAGACGCGCCCCAGCTCATCGAGTCCATGCGGGAGTGGATGGACCCCTGCAACAACTTTCTTTACGCCGATATCCACGGCAATTCCGGATACCTGTGCCGGGGACGCATTCCCATCCGGTCTAAGGTAAACGGGTGGCTCCCCGTTCCCGGTTGGACCGGAGAGCACGAGTGGCAGGGATACATACCCTTTGACGACCTTCCCCGCTCTCTGAATCCGGAAGAGGGGTATGTGGTCACCGCCAACAACAAGCCGGTGGGCGACGATTATCCCTATTACATCTCTTCGGAATTCACACCGGGATTCCGGGCAAAACGGGTCGCCCACCGGCTGCTCAAAATCGACAACCCATCGGTGGAAGATATGGCCGCGGTCCACGGCGAGCGGGTTTCCATACCCGCCCGTGCTTACGCCGGCTTCATGCAACGGGTGGAGCCGCCAGACAGCCTTTCGGCCCAGGCACGGGACAAGCTCATCGCCTGGGATGGGAAGATGGACGCCGGAAGGGTCGAACCGGCCATCTACAGCGCCTTTCGCGATGCTTTGCTGCGAGAGGTGCTGGAGCAGAATCTGGGACCGGAATTGGGCCGGGTGGCCTGGAACCCCGACGGCCGCGGTCTGGGCGGATTCCTGGCCAGACTCAAGGCCCACCTGATCACCCTGATAGACCAGGACGACCGCCGGTTGTTGGCCCCGGGAGACGATTGGCAAGCGTTGATGTCCAGGTCCCTGGCCGCTGGGACCGCCCGATTAAAGGAATTGATGGCCGGTGACGGGGGCGGCGGCATGGAAACCTGGCGTTGGGACCGGGTCCACCAGGCCCGTCCCAAGCACACCCTTTCGGCGGTTTATCCCGAGTTTGCCGGTTTGCTGGACCCGCCGCCGATCCCCACCAGCGGGGACGGCGACACGCCCCTGGCCGGTTCATACTCGCTGTCCGACCCAGCCACCGTCACCGGCCTTTCGGTGGTCCGCTACGCCTTCGACACTTCGGACTGGGGAAAATCATTGTGGGCCGTCCCCCTGGGCAGCTCGGGCCACCCCGGCAGCCCCCACTACCACGACCAGTCAGAAACCTGGCGAAAGGTGGAGATGGTCCCCATGCAATACGAATGGGAATATATCGCCGCCCACTGCGAGAGCAAGCAGACTTTACAGCCTGCGTAGGATTGACCATACAACTGAAAACACAGACCACCACGATAGGAGCAAGACGGTGCAAAACGCGAACAAGACCACGGACCGCTACGGGCTTCCCATCAGCACCAATTCCACCGCCGCCGCCCAAGGATTGGTGGAAGGGGTAGACCATCTGCTGGAGCAGAACTTCGGCGCGGAGGAGAAGATCCAGTCGGCTATCGACGCCGACGAAGGGTTTGCCCTGGCCCATGCCGCCATGGCCTACGTATTCATGACGAGCGCCAGAGTGGGAAAGGCCAGGGAGTCCGCCGAGAAGGCCCGATCCCTGGCGGCGGGCATATCGCGCCGCGAGAAGCAGCAGATCGAGGCCATGGCGCTGTGGGCCAACGGCAAGGGGCCGGAAGCCATTGCCCTCATCCACCAGCATCTAGCCGAGTTTCCCCGAGACATGTTCATGGTCCGGGTGGCCCAACGGCTGTATCTTTTAGGGTGCAGCAATGTGGGGGCCGGTGTCGCCGATTACCCCCAGGCGCTTTTTGCCCTGATGAACAGCGTCGCGCCGGAGTACGGCGATGACTGGGCCTTCCAAGGGCAATACGCCTTCGCCCACCACGAAAACGGTCTGCTCGACGATGCTCTGAAGCTGGCGGAGCGGTCTCTAGAGCAACGTCCCACCAACGCCGTGGCCTCCCACTCGGTAGCCCACGTGTACTTCGAAAGGGGCGACCCCGCCGGAGGCAAAGATTTCCTGGCCGGCTGGCTGCCCGGCTTTGACAACCGCGCCTCCTACCACGTCCACCTTTCCTGGCACCTGGCGCTGTTCGAACTGGCCATGGGCCACTACCAACGCGCCCTTGAACTCTACGAAGGCAACATACGTCCATCGGTGTTGGCGAAAAGCCCCCTTTCGGTCAACGATAGCGCCTCTTTGATGTGGCGTTTGCAGATGTACGGCGGCGCCGCTCCCCAGTCCATGATGGAAGAGTTATGTACCCAAGCCGCGCCGGCCGCCGAGCGCCCCGGCCCGGCGTTCCGGGACTCCCACGCCGCCTTGGCCTTCGCCGTCGCTGCCGATGACCAATCCCTGGCCCGCATGATGGATGGCCTGCGGGCGGTCGCAGAAAAGGGGGACAAACTGGCCGGCGAGGTCACGCTGCCGCTGGTGCAGGGCATCAGCGCTTTCATCCACGAGGACTACGGCGAGGCGGTCCGCCTGATGGAGCCGCTGTTCGGCCAGGACGCGCGGTATGACCAGCTTGCCCGCATCGGCGGGAGCCACGCCCAGCGGGAAGTCTTCGAAGATACCATGGTGGAGGCGTATCTCCGCGCCGGCCAATTTGACAAGGCGGAAGGCCTGCTCACCCAGCGCCTGATGCGGCGTGAAACGCCCAGGGATTCGTTCTGGCTGGCCAGAGCCCAAGAAGAAAGCGGGAAGCGTGAGGCGGCGGAGGCCAGTGCCCTTCAAGCCCAAAACGCTTGGCAAGACGCCGACACAGGCTCACAGGAGATCGGGGCGTTGTCCAGTCTCGCCGAAAGGGTTGGATAGGTCCAACCGGCGGCGGCACCCCCTTGTCCGGGGTCATCCACGTCTGACACCGCCACCATCACTAGGCCACGGTCAGGCGGACTCACCGGTGGGTGGGCCCGGTGAATGGACCATCAAGGCAAGCCCGGCCACATCCGCGGCGTGAGCGTGTTCAGGGTGAGGGAAGGCAAGGTGGCGGAATAGATGGCCTAAGTCAAAGGCTAAGGCAAGCGTCTTGAATCACAGCAGGTCATCCACCTCCCGCCGCAGGGTGGAATAGGGAGTGGCGCCGTCGTCGCGATAGGACAGGCGCCCCTGCCGGTCGATTATCATGGTGGTTCCCAAGCTCGTTACCTGAAGCAGACGGACTAAGCTTTGGCCATCGTCAGTGGCCCAGATTACTTCTCCGCCTCCCGATCTTCTCCAAAAGTCCTGCCACTCTGGCAAACCGGACCAGGGCGCCGTGTTGATGGCAACGACACGGACTCCTCGATCCGCCGATTCCTCTTGAATCTGGCTGAGGGCTGGAGCCTCCAACCCACAGGTGGGTCAACCAGGAAAGGAAAAATAGAGGAGAATTATCTCTCCACGATGGCCGCTCAAGGAAAAAGATGAACCGCCGCCGGTACTCACGGTAAAGTCAGGAACAAGCTGCCCGACTTCCAGGGAAACCCCAGCGAGACCGCCAGCATTCGAGCCGGAGCCTCCCGGCGCTGCACCTTCCGGCCCATTCCCGCCGCACGCAGCCAGGGCGACGGTCATGATCAACGACAGCGGCAACCAAAATGCCAACGTCCTACACCGGATCATCGACCGTCATTCCCATGTTGATCACGTGGTGGGGCTTGCTCCCGGCTATCCATTGGCTGGTGCGGGCTGGAATCGATACTTCGGCTACCCCGCGACTTCACGAAGGCGGCTGCCGCCATAGCCAAGGGGATAACCGCGCAACAGGCCACTATAGCCAAAATAGCGTACAATTTTTCGCTCCTACAGTTGTTGGCTTAGAACGGCCTGGGGCCCAACAGCCCGGCCAGGCGGAGTCCCCAAAGTACCACGGCAAGGACCGTTGAACCCATCAGGACCAGGCCGGCCCGGCGGTTCCAGATCGACCGCCACCGCTCCCCGTGGGACAAGTTCAAGTACCAGCCGCGCCCCAGCATGATCAGCGTGAGGGCCAGCAGGGGCCAGGTGAGCACCCGCAACGCGGGTGCGATGGCCAGCCCGGCAGATGTTCCACCCATCAAGCCGAGCAGGCCGGGTACGACTCATCACCAGGGCAGCGGAGCCAGCCCGCTCAACACGGTGATGAAGGGGGTCTCGATCTTGAACAACTTGCGCATATTGCTACTCCACACAGCAGGCCATCGCCGATATGTCCCGGGTAAAAGCCTGGGCCACCCGCTTGATGCCTTCGCTCAGGGTTGGGAACACGTGCAACGTGTCGATAATATCGTCCACCGTCAGGCCGAATTTCACCGCCAGTGTCGCTTCGTGGATCAGGTCTGCCGCGCTGGGCGAGACGATGTGAACACCCAGGATCGTAGAATTTTCAGGGTGTATCACCATCTTGAAGACGCCGCGGGTTTCTTTGATGACGGCGGCTTTGGGAACCGAGTCCATGTAAATGATTCTACAGGCGCAGGCGTTGAAGCGCCGCATCTCCTCTTCCTCGGTGAGCCCCACGCTGGCCACCTGGGGATTGGTGAACACGGCGCTGGGTACGTGTTCGTAATTGATCGACTTATGGGATCCGGTCAATGCATTCTCCGCCGCCAGGGAACCTTCTTTGGCGGCAACCGTTTCCAGAGCCATCCGCCCAACGCAATCACCGGCGGCGAAAATATTGGGACTGTCCGTGCGGTAGTCCTGGTTGACCTGCACGAAGCCGTTGGGTCCGACGGCCACCCCCACCGTTCCCAGTCCCAGGTCGCCGGTGTTGGCTTGGATGCCGGCAGACAGAAGGCACACATCATCGGCGGCTAGCTCCTCAGTCTCGGTAGCCAGGGAGCGCCGCCGCCGGGCACCCCGGCCACTGCGGATGGTCACCACTTTCCGGCCATCTTCCTCGCGCAGGCCCTCGATAGTGACGCCGGTCCTAAATCTAATACCTTCCTCTTCCAACGCCCGCTGTATTTCCATGGAAATCTCGGGCTCATGGCTGGGTAGTAGCCGGTCCATGGCCTCCAGCACGGTGACCCGGGTGCCGAAGTGAGAGAACATCTGGGCAAATTCCAGGCCCAGCGGTCCGCCTCCGGTGACAATCATGGACTCGGGCAGTTTTTCCAGCTGCAAAGCCGTAACGTTGGTCAGGCAGTTTGTGCTGTCAAAGCCGGGGACGGCAAGCTGCTTCGTAGTGGATCCGGTGGCGATGACGAACTTGCCTGCGGAAAAATCATGCCCGTTCACTTGCACCTTGTCCGCGGAGATAAACCTAGCCCTTCCCTCCAAGAAGCTGACGCCTGCCAAGGCATCGACCACGTTGATATAGTTGCTCTGGCGAGCCGTGGCGACGATATCGTCCTTTTCCCGAATGGCGGTGGCGAAGTCAAAGGACGGCTTACGGCCATTTCTTAACGCGTCAAAGCGGGAGTGTTGGCCGTAAAAGAGCTCGTCACCTATGGCCAATAAAGTCTTGGTAGGCATGCAACCCACGTTGACGCAGGTCCCGCCGATGGGTAGTCCACTGTTGATCATCAGGGCCGATTTGCCCAAATCGCTGGCCTTGGTGGCGGCGGCAAATGCAGCAGCGCCTCCACCGATAATGATGAGATCAAAGGCGTCGCCATCATCTATGCTCATAATTGCATCTGTCTGCCAGCCAGCAGACTCTCCAGCCTCTCGCGGTCAAATCCGATGACGACCTCCCCGTCTACCACTATGACCGGGGTGGTCATGAACCCGATCGCGATGAGGTCAGCCATCGCTGCCGGGTCGCTGAGGATATCCCTTTTTACGAAGGAGACTCCCTTTTGTGAAAGAAACTCTTCCGCTTGATCGCAAAAGTGTCAACCTCCGGCCTGGGCGAAAAGCACGATCTCGCTATTCAAATTAGGGCAACTCCTATTGACTGATGATCTCGCAAGCGAGAACCCGATGGGCATTGTCTGCAAGAATCTGTCGCGCCAGTTGTAGGATCTCCCTTACCCTGGGATCGCCGATGGTGTAGTAGACGTTCTTACCGTTTCGGTAGGGGAGAGCATAACCACAGCCCCTCAGGCAGGCCAGGTGGCTGGAAACCCGGCCCTGAGGGGAACCCAATAATTCCACTAGTTCGGTGACGTTCTTGTCTCCTTGGTCCAACAGTATCTGAAGGATTTTGATGCGGGTTGGGTCCCCCAATCCCCGGAAGAATTTGGCGGCTAGCTGGGCGCCATCGCCATCATTGGTTGGGCTTACGATCAACTCTTGAAGCATCGACATCCTCAAATACGGATATGAGTATATTAACTCTTGGAACAGTGCCTGTCAAGGATCTGTCGTGGGAGAGGGCGGTGAGACTGCGGAAGGGCCGGTGGAGCGAGCTTCTGCCCAAGGGCAGGAGCCGCCGAATCGACGAATCGCGTTAATGCTGCCCGCTGGCCATTTGATTCCCGACCGTTTACCCGCGCGGAAACCTTGCTTAACCGGCCCCCGGTCAACCCGCCAAAGATGCCTGTTCCCGGTGACGGCTCACGAAACGTTGCAACGCCACGGCGGCCCACAAAGCCTCGATAACGGTTATGGGGTAGACCCCGGCCAGCCCGCTATACAGGGAGGTAAGGGCGGAACCGGCGGCAAAGATCAGGACCATCCATTTGGACCGGTGTTCCAGCCAATAGGACAGGAACATGATACTCACGGCGATGCTGCCAAAGACGGTTAACAATCTTGCCTCCCACCCGGTTACGCGCCTTGCAGATGGCGTCCCAACAGATCTATGGCCGCCTGGGCCGCGCCGTGTTTGTTGCCGTCCCGGTCGCTGCCAACCTGGATCTCCACGGCCGAGTCCTCCCCATCCTTGACCGACAGACCGATCCAAAACGTGCCAATGGGCAGGCCGGAATGGCCGCCGGCAGGGCCGGTGACTCCGGTGGTGGAGATGGCAAAATCGGTGTTGGTTAGCTCACGGACACCCTTGGCCATGGCCATGGCGGTCTCTTCGCTGACGGTGCCGTGGGCGTCGATGACGGCGTCGGGCACGCCCAATACCTTCTGTTTCAATCCTCCGGTGTAGGCGATCACGCCGCCGGGGAAGTATCGGGAGCTGCCGGGCACCGTGCCCAGCATATACCCCACCAGACCGCAGGTGCATGCCTCGGCCACCGAAACCGTTTTCCCCTGTTCCGTCAGCATTTTAGCCACGTCAGCTACGTCCATATCCTTCTTCCTTTATGATTATTAACCAGTAAGTATCTTTATCGAAATATGATTCGGCAAGCCTGTCCTGATCCGCCTGGGGCGGACGAAGGGCTCGCCGCGAACGGAGACGGTTCTCTCCGCCCGTTCGTCCTGAGCCTGTCGAAGGATGGTCCATTTGGGACAGACCTCGTTGAGAAATATTCAAAATCACGTCCGGCAACGCCGGGCCAACCCCGGCGCTGGAAAGGTCACGGCTTTTGCAACAGCATGAAGAATTCCCGGTTGCCCGCGTCTCCCAGGATAGGAGAGGCGCAGATATCGCGCAATCTCAGCTTATGGCCCACCACCCAGTTGACCATCCTGCCTAAAACCCTGGCATGTACCTGGGGGTCTTTGATCACTCCGCCCCGGCCGGCCTCATCCCTCTTAGCCTCAAACTGGGGTTTGACCAGCGCGACGAGGTAACACCCGCTTTTGAGGTGCTCCACCGCGTTGGGGATCACCATGGTCAACGAGATGAATGATACGTCGATCACCGCCAGGTCCACCGGCAACCCGATCTCAAAAGGATGCCGGGCGTTGACCTTCTCCATCACCTCCACCCTGGGATCGTTCCGCAGGCGGTAATCCAACTGTCCGTGGCCCACGTCCAGGGCGTAAACCTTCGCCGCCCCGCGTTGCAACAGGCAGTCGGTGAACCCGCCGGTGGACGCCCCCACGTCCAGGGCAACGAAACCGTCCACGTTCACCCCGAAGGCATCCAGAGCATGGGCCAGCTTGACGCCGCCCCGGCCGACGTAGGGCAGGCGGCCCTTGACCTCTATAGCATCGCCCGGCGGCAAAAGAGAACTGGGCTTCAGGACCCGGCCGTTCCGAGTGAACACCAGCCCTTCCATGATCAGTACCTGGGCTTGCTCGCGGCTCTCGGCCAGTCCCTGCTCGGCCATCAGGCGGTCGGCCCGCATCCTTTTGCTTTTTGTCGCCAATTCGGACCTGCCGGTGGACCGGCTACTCGCCGGCGAACTCGGGGCGGCGCTTTTCCAGGAATGCCCGGTACCCTTCGTGATAGTCCTTCGTATCGAACTGGATCAGGGGCAGATCGGCCTCCTCGGCAGTCAGGTCACTGAGGGAGGGTTTGGCCATCACCTGTTTCAACGTCTCCTTGTTGGCCCGGTGTGAAAGGGGCGCCAGGGAGGCGATCTCTTCGGCCAGGCGATAGGTGGCTTCCACCAAGCGTTCGGTTGGCAGCACCTGGTTGACCAAGCCCATGTCTTTGGCCTCTTGGGCGTCCACCAACCTGCCCGACAGCAAGATATACAGGGCGTTTCCCTTGCCCACCAGGTTGATAAGGCCCTTCATCTCCCGGTGGCCGATGGAGATCCCCAGGCGCGCCACCGGAATCCCAAACCTGCTTCCCTCGGCGGCCAGGCGCAGGTCGGTGGCGATGGCCACCTCGCAACCGCCGCCCACGGCGAATCCCCGGATCATGGAAATGGTGGGTGTGGCCATTCCTTCCAGGGTTTCCAGCAGGCCGTTGACCGCGTCGTTGTACCGGCGGCCCTTGCTGGAATCCGACCTATGCTCCTCAAAATCGGAGATGTCCGCCCCCGCGGAGAAGGCCTCATCCCCGGCTCCGGTGATCACCACCGCCCTTACGTCGCGGTCGGCGTCCAACTCCGCCAGGATTTGAGACAACTCTCCCCACATGGCGAAACTGATGGCGTTTCTCTGTTGCGGCCGGTTCAGGGTTACGGTGGCCACCGGCCCCTTGCCGTCTAACGTTCGCTCCACCAAGATGTGGCTGGTCATGGCCACATGATCCAGCCGGTGAGGCCGGTGCGGGCGCGGAACAGGTGTCCGCCGCCGGTGGTGACGTAAAGGGTGCGCATGTCGGGGTCGCCAAAGCAGCAATTGGTGGGCCGGTCCACCCGCAGAGGGTGGGTTTCCAAGATCCGGCCAGAAGGAGCGAAAACATAGATCATGGGGCCGGGGCCGCTCTGCTCCCAACCCGCGCAAACGACTATATTGCCGTCGGCGTCCAAGGTCATCCCGTCAACGCCCCGCTGCACTCCTTGGTGGTCGATGCCGAAGGCATGCAGCGTTTTATATTCCCCCAAACTGCCGTCGTCGTTGATGGGATAGGCCCGCAGCTCCCGGGGTTTGTCTTCAGAGTAGTCGCTCTGGGCCACGTACAGGGTTTTCTGGTCCCTGGATATCAACACGCCGTTGGGGCGGCTAACGTCGAATGTCGCCCGGTTCAACTCCCACCGGCCCCCTGCCTTGGGGTCCAGCCGCAGCACCGACATGTGGTCCAATTCCTGGTCGCCGGCGCTGCCGTTGAAGGGATCGGTGAACCAGATGCGGCCTTGCTTGTCCACCGCCAGGTCGTTGGGATTGTTGTGGCGCTTGCCCTCGAGTTGGTGGGGGAGCGAGGTCATGGTGGTCCCGTCTTTTTCAAAACGGACGATGCGCCTGCCTCCGCTCTGGCAGCCGTAAAGGTTCCCCTGGGAATCGTAGCAGAGCCCGTTGGTGCGGCTGGTGCCGGTGAAAACCTCGGTGGTCTCGCCGGTTTGGGGATCGTAGCGCAGGATACGGTTGTTGGGAATGTTGGTGAACAGCAGGGCTTGGCCGTCCCACACCGGGCCTTCGGTGGTGCCTCCGTAAGGACCTGCCACCAATTCAAAATTCCAGCTCATCTTGGCCGTCCTCCCTGGTGGGGGGTCGCGGGGGTCGCGGGGGTCGTGGATGGGTCGAGGGCCAGTATAGCATGGGCAGGCGTATGACCAC
>JADFPM010000302.1 GCA_022562335.1 Chloroflexota bacterium | reverse complement strand
CAAAAGCCAGTAGCTCCAGGCTACGCCCGACGCTCCGGCAACGGTTTTGCAAACCAAAAATGTCATCCTGAGCACAGAGAAGGATCTGGGGGGTAAGGGCGTCACCCGTCCCCAGATGTTTTGCCCGCCTCCGGCGGGTTGGCTCGACATGGCATCGGTTGAATCACAGTGTGCCCTGTATAACCCCATAAACTCCAAAAGGCCGATTTCCACCGATCCTCTCTCATACTAGACCCGACACCCTTGACGCTGCCCTTCCATGCTGGACATCCCAGTCCACAGCACTCATTGCTATAATCAGCCCAGTCCAGCCTCGTTAAGAAGATTGATGGGGGTATTGCCATGCCTTACGCGGGTTTAGATTTAGAAGGAAAGGTGGCGCTGGTCACCGGGTCGGCCAGGGGCATCGGCCGGGCTTTGGCCGTGGGTCTGGCCCAAGCCGGGGCCACCGTTGCCGTGTCGGACATGCCCAGCCGCCTGGACCTGGCCCGCGAGACCCAGGCCCAGATAGAGGCCGTAGGCCGGTCCAGCGCGACGTATTCGCTGGACGTGCTGGACCTTAAAAGCATCGGCGACTCCATAGACGGGGTGGTGTCGGACTTCGGACGGCTGGACATATTGGTGAGCAACGCCGGGGTGCGGGTGCGCCGCCCCGCCCTGGAAGTGACCGAAGACGACTGGGACGAGGTCATCGACACCAACCTCAAGGGGGTCTTCTTCTGCGCCCAGGCCGCCGCCAAGATCATGATCGGCCAGGGGGGCGGCCGCATCATCAACATCTCATCCCAGTTGGCCCTGGTGGCCAGGGAAAACCGGGTAGCCTATTGCGCCAGCAAGGCCGGCGTGGCCAACATGACCCGGGCATTGGCGTTGGAGTGGGCCCGGTACGGCATCACCGTCAACGCCATCGGGCCGGGCCCCACCGAAACCCCCGGATTGCTGGACGCCGACACCCAAACCGAGGACGAACTGCAGCGGGACCTGGCGGCCCACATGCCCCTGGGCCGGCGGATGCAACCCGAGGAATTGGTGGGCGCGGCGGTATATCTGGCCAGCCCTTCCGCCAGCGCCACCACGGGCCACCTGCTGGTGGTGGACGGCGGCTGGACGGCGATCTGATATTTTATCTGGCTGAATCAGGAGGTTTGGGATGAGTCTGGAAGACCTGGAGCGGCGAATCAAAAACCTGGAAGACATCGAAGAGATCAAAGCACTTAAAGCCCGTTACTGCGCCTACTGCGACGACAGCTACGACGCCGAAGGCATCGCCGGCCTGTTTACCGAAGACGCCGTGTGGGACGGCGGGATCCGGGGCAGGGCCGACGGGCGGCAGGCCATACAGGATTTCTTCGTCCAGGCCTCCCAGCGGCTGCCCTTTGCCATTCATATGGTGATGAACCCCATCATCCAGGTGGACGGCGACCGGGCCACGGGCATGTGGTACCTATTCCAGACCTGCACCTACGCCGAAGGAAACCGGGCGGTGTGGGGCTCGGGACGGTATGACGAGGAGTACGTCCGGGTCGATGGGCAGTGGAAATTCCAGCACCTGAAGTTGACATCCAATTTCTGGACGCCCTTCGATGAGGGTTGGGCCAAGACCCCGTTTGCCTGAAAGGTTTAGCTCTGCACGGTGACCTGGTCGCCCACCGAGACCTGGCCGGGGCGTTCCACCACCGCGTAGACGCCAAAGAAGGCGGGGCCGGCGCTGGGCCGGTACTCTCTGATCACCGACGGCGTGTCCAGGTCCGGCTGACCCGTGTCCGGGTTCAAGGTGGTGATGGCGCACCGCGGGTCCGGGGCCACCACCCTTAAAACAGGACCGTCGCTCAACTGTAGCTGCCCTCCCAGCCAGGTGTCCTCCTCGTGGGCCTGGCAGCCGGCCAAAAGGAAATTGGGCCGGAAACGCCGTTCGTCCACATGCTCGCCAACCCCCGGACGCTGTTTCAGGCCGTCTAGCGACGCGCTGGACAGCAACGAGATGGGATATTCGTCGAAACATTCCCCCGGCTGCCGCGCCTGGACCAGGTTGACCGTCCCTCCGCAGAACCGGGTCAGGGCATTGCTCCAATCGCCGGCGACAATATTCCCCCGCACGGGCCGGCCCCACATGATCGTCTCCACCGGTTCCCCAATCTCCACCGCGCCTTCCACCGCCGTTCCGTCGGGAAAGTTCAAGCGCAGAAAATCCCTTTCCGGCTGGTAATCCGGCTTGATCTGGACCAGCGTTCCCACTTGGCGCTGGGTCAGCACCGCTCCCCGTTGGTCCAATAGGAAAAACCGGCGGTCTTCGGCTATTCCCGCCAGACCGACGTGCACGCTGGCGGGCTGGATCAAAGCCAGGGACTTTACCGGCGCAATATGAATCGCCTGAACCGTTTTAACAGACGTGATCAACCTCTAATCCCGGTTGCCCCAGCGGTTGTAGGAAGAGACCTCCGACAGGGGACGCCGTTCGGTGGGGCCAAACCTTCCTCTGAGGTATCCCAGCGGGGTCAGGGCCACCGTCTCCACGTAATCGGGAATTCCCAGCAGGTCTTTGATCTCCTGCTCCCTCGGCATGTAGGCGGTGGTCAGCCTGGTGCCCAATCCCAACGCGCGGGCGGCCAGGAATAGGTTCTGCGCCGCCGGCCAAATGGAAGAGCCATACCGCCCTCTTTCCATGGTTTGTCCTTCGGTGTAGCCGGGAATCCTGGAGTGGTCGACACAGATTAGGATCATTGCGGGGACTTCGTGGAAATGGTTGGCCAGGTAGCGGGCCGTCTGATGCGCCAGCGATTCCCCCGGTTGGGGTTGCGTGCCCCTGTTCCCCAACCAAAGTTC
>JADFPM010000045.1 GCA_022562335.1 Chloroflexota bacterium | reverse complement strand
CCTATGAACCCTCCGGGGGTGAGCAGCAACGGGTCTCCATCGCCAGGGCCCTGGTCACCGGCCCCGACGTCATCTTTGCCGACGAGCCCACCGGCGAGTTGGATACCACCACGGCCATGACCATCTGCTCTATCCTGGGGGAGATAGTGGCCCAACGGGGGACCACGGTGCTGGTGGCCACCCATGACCTGACGTTGGCCGGCATGTGCAGCCGGCGGGTGGACATCGCCGACGGCGCGGTCCTATCCGACGTTTAGGCGTTGCAAGCCCAGATCAGGTAAGCGCCTGGCCAACTTTTTTTGGAAGCACCGAAGGTAAGCAATCATGAGGCAGCCGAAAGCAAAAAGGCCGTCACGAAGGTAATGCTTCGGCCGGGCATCTTGCAGTTCTACGGTTGTCAGGACGAGGAATACCCCATCTGAGCGGCCCGGGCTAGCTAATGCTATGCGGTCGACGGGTCTTGGGTAGGTCTTTATAGTCGGTGGTATTCCGACGATCCCACAATAAGAGAAACCAGTTGGATGTGGGAAACACGAGATAAGAGGTGGGTTTTGATCACGAGATTGCATGGTCTTTATGGCGGGAGTGTGGACACGGACAACGAGGGTCAAGGTCGGTCGCGAAGGTGATTGATATTGGCCAGTATTACGCTGACCTTGGTCACAATTCTGATGATCGCCTGCACCGGGGCGCCAGGTCCGGCGGGCATGGTCAGCATCGATGTACAGCCGGAACTTTTGCAATTGTTCCAGGGTATGGCTGCCACGGCGCTTTACCTCGACGAAGCCAAGGCCATTGAGGCCGGGTATGCCGCCGCCGAAGATTGCGTTGCCTCGCCTGACGGCGTGATGGGGTTGCACTACATGAACGTGGGCCTGCTTCCGGAAGGGGACATCGATCCAAGCAAGCCCCAGGTGTTGATGTATGTCCCGACTGAATCCGGTCCCAAGCTGGCCGGGTTCGAGTACTTTATGCCCTTGGGGTCCCCCGGTTCACCTATACCGGACCCCGCTCCCCCCGCGCCATCGGTGGCCGGAAGGGTTTTTAACGGACCTATGGAGGGCCACGACGAGAATATGCCGCCCCATTACGACCTCCATGTTTGGGCCTGGATGCCGAATCCCAACGGGATATTCGAAGATTTCAATCCGGCTCTATCGTGCCCATAGCGGTTGGCAAACACGCCAAGTCTGATTCTGGCTAGACTTGGCGTGTTGGAGAATGCCCCATCCTGAGACACTACCCAGGATGGGGCATCCCGATAAAAGAAGCGCCGCCCTCGGCTATCCGCCAACCTGAGGTGTCCTTGGGGTTGACACGGGTAACGCCCGCCCTACAATGGGCGTAATGTATCAGGTCAACCTATAAGGGAGGCCCCTCATGATCACGAAATTCGATAGCCTTTTCGCCGGCCACGTAGACATGGAAAATGTTGGCTACGCCGGCACCGCGGTCAACGACCGGCGGTTTGACAACGATCACCTTATGACGGCCTTCGATAAGGGCGAGGCCATCGCCAAGGTGTTGGACCGCTGTGGCTTCGACACCTTCTGGATGGCCGAGCACCACTTCCAGCCGGAAGGGTACGAGTGCATTCCCAACCTGCTTTTGTTCAACGTCCACCTGGCCCACGTGACCAAGAACATCAAGTTTGGCTGCGGCTTCAATATCGCCCCCATGTGGCATCCTTTGCGGCTGGCCGAGGATTACGCCACGGCGGACATCCTCACGGGAGGCCGGGTGGTTTTCGGGCTAGGGCGCGGTTACCACACCCGGGAGGTGGAGACCTTTGGCTCTCCTATGACCGACCAGCAAGCCAACCGGGAGATGTTTGAAGAAGCGGCGGAGATCATATTCAAGGCGTTCAACGAAAAATCCTTCTCCCACCACGGCAAATACTACGACCTGCCGCCCAATGTGCCCTACCGAGGTTACGATCTGAAGGACCTCACTTTGGTTCCCCGGCCGAAGAACCTTCCCGTGGAGTGCTGGCAGCCCATTCAGGGCGGAACCGAAAGGGCTTTGGATTTCATGGCCAAGCACCACATCAAAGGTGTCATCGGCGGCGGCGTGGCCGAAGGCGGCGTCATGGACAAAGTGATGATCGACTATCAGGCCGCCCTGCGCCGGGCCGGGCGGGAAACCGAGCTGGGTGGCGACCTTAGCGTCGGCTTCCATTTCTACCTGGCGGATACTCAAGAGGAAGCGATCAAGGCCGCCTCTGGGTTCTACGAAGAGAACGTGAAGATGTTCGGCCCGCTGCGCCTGCACCGAGGATTGTCCGAGCAGCAGATGTTGGACATCGCCGATCCCAAGCGGGCCCCCAACGCCGGGTTGCCCACCCTGAAAGACGCGGTCAAGCAGGGAGCGTTCCTGGCCGGTCCTCCCGAACAGATCATCGAGCAGCTGAAGGCCGTCGAGCAGCAATATCCCGGTCTGGAAAGGATCGGGGTCAGCCACCCGGTGGGCACTCCCCAAAAGGTGGTCCTGGAGCAATTGGAATGGTTCTCCAAGGAAGTGATGCCCGCTTTCAAGGGCAGGGTGGAGGCGGCGGTACCCGCGGACTAGACTTGTTCCAGTGAAGAGTTTGAGAACGGCCGGCGGCAACGCCGGCCGTTTTTTGTTGCCCTGAAAGTTCAGATAACCCAGGCGAACGCTGGGACATTTACTTTTCGCGGTAAACCGGGTGATTTCCGTTCGCCCTGAGCCCGTCGAAGGGGTACCAGATGGTTCGACAAACCTGTCCTGAGCGCCTCCGAAGGGCTCACCACGAACGGGAACTGGCCGCCCGCATCGGATAATTGAGAGACCTGCCGCACCCCCCGCCGTTGACACTTAACCATGCCCTGGATACACTCCCAAGGGTCCCTTTCCCGATTGGCAGGCGGCGCCGAGAGCCATTCAATCAAGAGCGTTAAATCGATCTAGGCGGCAGTTTTATGACCCTCACTCCAACGATGGCCGATACCATCGAGCTGATGTACGAGACTGGATGGACCGACGGCCTTCCGGTGGTGCCGCCCACCGGAGATCGGGTGGATGAATTTGTCGCCGCGTCGGGCAGACCGGCCGATGAGTTGATCGCCGAGTTGCCTCCATTGGCCGGCCGGGCCACCGTCGAGCGCATCGCCGTGAACGCCGTGATGGCCGGTTGCCTGCCCGAGTATATGCCGGTGGTCATCACTGCCCTGGAAGCCTTGATGGACGAACGGTTCAACCTGCGGGGAGTCATGTGCTCTACGGGCATCCACACCCCCTTGGTGATCGTCAACGGTCCCATCGTCAAAACCCTGGATATCAACTCGGGTTACAACTGCTTCGGCCAGGGGTGGCGCGCCAACGCCACCATCGGCCGGGCGGTGAAGCTGGTCCTGGTAAACCTGGGCGGCGCCGTTCCGGGAGACACCAACAAGGCCACCTTCGGCCATCCCGGCGCCTACACCTACTGCATCGCCGAGGACGAGGACGCCAATCCCTGGGAACCCTATCACGTAGAATCGGGTTTCCAGGCCGAAGACAGCACCGTCACGGTGTTCCCCGGCGAGGCGCCCCACAACATCATGTACCACGCGGTCAACGACCGGAACTTCCTGACCGTGCTGGCGGATACCATGTGTCCCCTGGGCAACGTCCAGATGTACGTCATGGGCGATACCTTCGTGGTGCTGGGTCCCGAGCACGCCAAGATGCTTGCCGCCGCGGGATGGCGCAAGCGGGACGTGAAGCAGTTCCTGCATGAGCACGCCCGCAAATCGGTGGGTCTGCTGCGGCGTGGGGGACCCGCCCAGGGAGATGAACGCCGGGAGTTGCTGTGGCCCAAGTTCGTAGACCCCTCCAATGACGATGATATGGTGCCCGTGGTGCGCCGCGTGGAAGACATCCACATCCTGGTGGCCGGCGGCGCGGGAGGCCCCCATTCGGTTTACATCCCCGGCTGGGGTTCCCGCCGGGTGATCAGAAAGATACAGTTCCCCCAATAGGGTTTACCAAGGAGGACCCATGGTTGCAGTCTCATCCCCCGGTTCAAGTCTGGACCAACGGCTGCGGGAGTTGGACATCCGCAGTCCCATCGACCCCGAGGCGGCCTCCCAGTGGTACGCGGCGCCCCGGTTGGATAGCCTTGCTGGCAAATCCGGCGGGTTCTTGGGTAATAAGAAGGCCAACGCCGAAGTGCTGCTGAAAGAGATCAAAGAGTTGATGGATAAGCAGTTCGAGCTCCAGGAGGGAGTGGTGGTGGATAAATTCATCTACTCCCGCCCAGCCTCCGATGAGATCATCGAATCCCTGGCGTCCAATTGCGATTTCGTTATCACCGCCGTCGCGGATTGAGGGTCTTGCACCTCGTGCTGTATGCACGACGCCATGACGCTGGAAGGCAAAGGAATCCCCACGGTGGTGATTTGCACCAACCCCTTCCTGAACTCGGCCCACGTCCACGCGCGCACCTTCGGACAAACCGATTTTCGGCCGGTGGGCATCCCTCACCCCTTGGGCGGGCTCAAACCCGAGGCGGTAAAAGAGCGCGCCGAATCGATCCTTGACGAGATCGTGGCCGCCCTGACCCAGGAAGGCTGATCAGCCCTATGTTCATCGGTCATTTTTAAGAGCTGGCGTCTATCTAAATAATAAGAAAATGTCGTGCTGAGCCAGCCCTTCGGAGGCGGGCGAAGCATCTGGGGTGGGGCGCTGCCCGGCGCCACGTATGGGGCCGCTCACGCCGTCTGAGCCGAGACCCACGGCGGCATCTACGTCAACCAGAACCTGGAAAGGCCAACGCCGGCTCAAGTACCGAAAAACCGGTTGACCATGCATCTCCCCTCTCCAGCCTCTCTTCCCGGACCGGCGATTTCCTGCCAAGGTAGATCAGGGGTTATCCTAGCGGCGAAACCCTTTTATACTTAGACGCTTGAGATTTATTGAAAAGTTGAACGGGGGATTGGCATGGAGGTAGGTTATCAGGTCGGCCAGGTGGTGCTCAGGGGAGCGATGGGCTTGCAGGAGCAGTGGCAAGGCCACCTGGAGCAATTCCGGGCAGCCCGCGACGCGGGATTCGATACCTACTGCTGGGCCCACCACTATTTGATTCACCCCTTTCAGCACTTTCAGCCCTGGCCGGTATTGGCCCGTCTGGCCGCGGAAGCTGGGAATATGAAACTGGCCACCTCGGTGCTTCTGTTGCCCCTGCTGAATCCGGTGGACGTGGCCGAGCAGGTTGCTACCCTGGACCACATAAGCGAAGGCCGGTTGATCTTGGGCCTGGGCTTGGGATACCGGCCGGAAGAGTGCGAAGCCTTCGGCACCCGCATGTCGGAAAGGGGCGGGCGCGCGACCGAGGCATTGGAACTTATGATCCGCCTGTGGACCGAGGATGAAGTCACCCACCATGGGCGATTTTTTCACGTCACCGGAGCCAAGCCCACGGCCCAACCCTACCAGAAGCCCCACCCGAAGATCTGGCTGGCGGCGATGAGCGATCCCGCCATCCGAAGGGTGGGAAGGGAAGGCCACACCCTGTTCATCGGACCGGCGCAACCCCAGTCCACCATCCGAAACCAGATAGAGCTGTACCATGAGACCCTGGCCGAAAACGGCCATCCCATTCCGGAAGATATGGTGATTGTCCGGGAGTTCTTCTGCGCGCCAAGCCGCGAGAAAGCCCTGGAGAAGGCCAGTTGGGGATTTGAGCGCAAGTACCGGGAATACGATTCCCACGGCTTTCAAGGGACCGACCCGGAGCTGACCCAAAAGATGACCGGCGATCTGGAGACATTGATGGATGACACATTCATCGTGGGCAGCCCCCAAGAGTGCATCGAGCAGATCGCCGGTTACCGGGAAATGGGCTTCACCCAAGTGGCCCTCCGGCTGTTTTACCCCGACATGCCCCAAAGGGACGTGATGGAGCATATAGAACTGGTTGGCAGGGAAGTGTTGCCGGCGGTTCACGGGCTATGATCATCAGGCCCGCCTAAATTTTCGTGAACGTGGCAGTTGGGCCCAAGCGGGTGTCATGCAGAACCGCGCCAGAGCCCTTGGATTAGATAGGAGTGTCTAAGTGAAGATTGGAGCGATATTCCCCCAGACAGAGATCGGCCCCGACCCCGGTGAGATAAAAGAATTCGCTCAGACCGCCGAGGGACTGGGATATGCCCACATTTTCATCGCCGACCACGTTTTGGGCGCCGACCCCAGTCACCATAAACACCCGTCGCTCCAATCCTATAGCCACCAGAGCGTGGTCCACGAGCCCATGACCATGATGGGATATATGGCGGCCATCACCGAGAACGTGGGCTTGGCCACGGGAATATTGATCCTGCCCCAAAGGCAGACGGTCCTGGTGGCCAAACAGGCGGCCGAGGTGGACGTGCTCAGCGGCGGGAGGCTGCGGTTGGGCATCGGCGTTGGCTGGAACGAAGTGGAATACGAGGCCCTGGGCCAGGACTTTCATAACCGGGGCCGGAGGAGCGCCGAGCAGATAGCGCTGCTCCGGGCGCTGTGGTCTGAGGAAGTGGTGAACTTTGAAGGCCGTTGGCATCGGGTCACCAACGCCGGGTTGAACCCACTGCCGGTACAACGCCCCATTCCCATCTGGCTGGGTGGAGGCAGCAGCACCGTGGTTTTGCGCCGTATCGCCCGTTTAGCCGACGGTTGGTGCCCCAACTTCTCGCCCGACAAAGAAGGGTCCGGTATGCTGGAAAAGGTCAGGGGATACATGCGGGAAGCGGGCCGTGACCCGGCGGAACTGGGCTTGGAAGGCCGCATCAGGATCGCCGGTAAACAGCCGGAAGATTGGCTGGGAGAGGCCAAGGCCTGGGAAGAACTGGGCGCCACCCACCTGGTGGTGGAGACCCGGCGAGGAGGCCTGGCCGGCCTGCAAGACCACTTGAGGGCCATAACCCAATTCCTGGAAACGGTCAAGGAAGTGGCCGGTTAGTCATAGGTGTGCTTCGACGGGGATCGGCGGGGCACCTCCTAACTAAACGTGATGACGGTGCGGGCCACGTTGCCTTGTTTCATATCCTCGAATGCTTCGTTGACCTGCTCCAATTTCATGCGCTGGGAAACCATCTGGTCCAGCTTGAGCCGTCCCTGCAGGTAGAATTCGATGTAGCGGGGCATGTCGATCCGGAAACGGTTGGATCCCATGCTGCTGCCCTGTATCTTGCGCTCACGCAGAAACGAAGCACCGTCCAGTTCGATTTTTACGCCCTGGGGTATCATTCCTATGATGGTGGCCGTGCCGCCTGCGGTAAGCATGTCAAACGCCTGTTCGGCGGTTTCTTTCTTGCCGATGGCCTCAAAGGAATAGTCGACACCTCCGTTGGTCAGGTCGCGGATCTTTTTCACCACGTCGCCGCTGGAAGCGTCGATCACGTCGGTGGCGCCAAATTCCCTGGCCATGGTCAGTTTGGTCTCCACCGAGTCGATGGCGATCACCCGCAATGCCCCGGCAAGGATCGCACCTTGGATGACGCTCAGGCCCACCCCGCCGCAACCGATCACCGCCACCGTGCTTCCCGGTTCTACTTTGGCCGTGTTCAACGCCGCGCCCACACCGGTGGTCACCCCGCAGCCGATCAGCGCCAGTTGCTCAAAGGGAACGTCGTCACGTACCTTTACCGTGGCGTTTTCGTGGACCAGCATCTGCTCGGCGAAGGATGAGATCTGGGCCATCTGCGTGATGGGAGTGTCTCCTTGCCGGAGCCGGGAGGCTTCGTTGGGACCGCGCACCACGTCTTCCCGATGGCAAAGGTTGGGACGGCCGCTGAGACACCGGTCGCAATGGCCGCAGAAGACCGATAGACAGGTTATAACCGTGTCGCCGGGCCTCAGGTAGGTCACCTGGCTACCCACCGCCTCCACGGTGCCTGCGGCTTCATGCCCCAGTACCGCCGGCATGACGATGCTGTATTTACCTTCAATGAAATGCAGGTCGCTGTGGCAGACACCGGTGGCGCCGGTGCGAATCAGCACTTCCCGGGGGCCGGGATCGTCAAGTTGGACTTCCTCGATTTCCAGCGGCCGGTCTACTTCCCTTAGCACCGCGGCTTTCATAACCCACCTCAATGGTCTGAATCCGTGCCTAAACCGGGCCCGGTACGCCGCCCGGGAAAGCGTGGTCAGGGTTTGGCGTGACTGTAGCATCGCCGCTCCATGGGGTCAACCGGCGCTGGTTTACCCCATGGAGGTGTGTGCTGGCCAGACTTGGTGGAGATGCAATGCGGAGTTGGCGGGGAGTGGGTTCCGCGGCCGTCGTAGGAGGCTCAAACAGGCGGTGTGGAGATCCCCAACTGGGGCGCTGCGGCAGGGGAGGGCGGTCTATAAGGGGGGATTGGGTTTCAGACCTGCCGATGTTACCTTAGCAAGTTACGGCCTGTCCCTGGAGGGTGTCTCTTAGTTTGCCCAGGGCGTTGCGTTGCAGCCGGGAAACCTGCATCTGGGAAACCCCCATCAGGGCTGCGGCCTCGGATTGGGAAAGGCCATTGTGGTAGCGTAGATACAAGGTCATTTTCTCCTGTTGATTGAGGCTGCCTATATGGTTGGTCAGGTCCAAAACGTCGGCCAGATTCTCAATATCGGGGTCTACCGATCCCAGATAATCCATCAAAGTCGTGTTGTCTCCGCCTTCGCCTGGTTCGTATTCCAGGTCCAACGACATGGGTTTGCCCATCCCGTCTAGTTCGAAGGTCTGGTGCACCTCGTCAAGCGAAATGCCGGTTAACTGGGCTATTTCTGCCACGGTGGGAGACCTGCCCAGGTTTTGGGTCAGGATATCTGCCGCTTTGGTCACCACCCTTTTGTGGGTTTGCAGCTTTCTGGGTATTTTCACCGACCACCCGTGGTCCCTGAAATAGTTTTTTATCTCTCCTACGATCACCGGCACGGCGAATGAGGCGAAAGTCGTTCCCCTGTCTACATCGAACTTTTGAGCTGCCTTCACCAAACCGAGATTTCCCACCTGGATCAGGTCTTCCAACGGCTCTCCCGAGTGTCTAAACTTGGCCGCCAAGCGGCGGACCAATGGCATATGGCCGACCACCAGGCGCTCCCGCCGGGATATGTCATCGTCACCTGCCGAAAGACGTTCAGGTGCCACTTTATTTCTCGCATATGGTTTTTCCGATGCGGCGGTTGGTTCCTCGGGCAAAACGGTGGTTCCCGGTTTGAGATATGCTGCCAACAATGTGTTCACCTTGGCCCCTGGAATATGCTTTGTGGCTGGCGGTGTTTTCATCTGACCCAGCGGAGTTCGGCAATTTGGGTTTTACCCTGTGATATTAGTGAATCGGCCATGGCGGATGTGTGACAGACCAGCATTCCGGTGTAACAGCCGCGTCACGATTCGACCCCGGCTTGAATCAAGAGAGTTGGTAAAAAACGATGGCACCGCCAGAAGGCGGTGCCTGAGAACACGGTGGGGGACCGGCGCCCGCCTGACCGTGATCAAAATCAGTGTCAGATATCGAACCGTTGGCGAGCTTGCTAAATGTTGAGGCTATAACCAACGGCGGGTTCGGTTAAGATCAGCTTGGGGTTCCGGCCGGTGTCCTCAATTTTCCCGCGCAATCGGCTGATATGAGTCCTGAGTATTTGGCTTTCGAATTCGTAATCCGGTCCCCACACCTCTGTCAGGAGGTAGTTGGAGGTAAGCACTTTGCCGCTATATTGCACCAGGATGTTCAGCAATTTGAATTCGATGGGTGTCAGGTGGACGGGCTCTCCCCGGAGGGTGACTTTGCGCTTGTCGAAGTTCACCACCAGATGGTTCCACTTGAATTGGTCTTTCTGGGTTTTAACCTGCGGGCGCTTGCGGCGTAGTACTGCCTGTACCCGGGCCCTCAACACATTTCCGTTAAAGGGCTTACACAGGTAATCGTCGGCTCCGGCTTCCAGCCCTCGGACCACGTCACCGTCCTGACCGGAAGACGTGACTATGATCACAGGGACGTCGGAATTTTCACGAAGATGGCGGCAGACCTCCAGGCCGGAAAGTTTGGGGATCCCGATATCCAGCACCACTAAATCGGGAGTTTCATCCTCAAACTGGTCCAACGCCGTCGCGCCGTCGGGAGAGACGATGACTTCAAAACCGTCCAACTCCAGAATGCGGCGAAGAAGCCGTGCGATGGCGGGGTCGTCTTCGACGACTTGGGCAACGAATTTTCGGCCTATCATGATCATCTCCCTGTCCGCGTATCCCAGCGGTCAGGGCCTTTGCTCTTGGTCCTCCCAACTACCCCCCTCCTTCTACAAGAGCCGGCGGCCCTAAGTTAGATGTGGTTTTCCTTAAACTGAACCACGAAACCGATTCACTGAATCTTGGTTGCCGTCCATTTCAGTCTTTGGTTATGGGAAGGGTCATGACCAGGGTAGCTCCGTCCCCGGGAGATGATTCCGCCCATATTCGACCGTGGTGAGCTTCAACGATTCTCTGGCAAATTGCCAACCCCAATCCAAAGCCCCTGGTGGTATGGCCGTTGAGGCCGTTTGATTGTTTAAAAGGCTCAAAAACCCGCTCCAATTGGTCTTCCGGGATACCTGGCCCGTTGTCGCGGATGGTTACCCGGACCATAGGGTCAGTCCTGCTGGAATCCTGAGAGACGTTGAGCCAGATGGTTTTTGATTCGGGCGTGTATTTAAGGGCATTATCCAGCAGATTGTCCAGCACCTGCCGGAGGCGTTTGGGGTCTACTGTAACCTGGGGAAGGTTAGACTGAACATCAAGGATCACCGCTAGCCCCGGCGCCCGTATTTTTAGATGTGCCAGTGCGCCGTGTATCACGTCGATAATCGCGATGGAGACGGGATTAACGGAAAGATTGCCCGACTCGATCCTGGAAAACTCCAGCAGGTGGTCGATCAGGTTGGTCAGCCGGTCTGAAGCGGCGTCGATCTCTTCCAGCAACTCCCGTTTTTCTGTTTGCTCCAACTTTTCATCATTATCCAGCAAAAAGGTGGCGAAACCCTTGATGGCGGCCAGCGGCGTGTATAGCTCGTGGGACACCGTGGAAAGCAACTGGGATTTCATCCGGTCGGCTTGCTGAGCTTTTTCCACCGCTTGGGCCATCTGGGCGTCTATCATCTTGCGGTGGGTGATGTCCCGGAAAGTGAGGACCACGCCGTCGATGCCTTGACTTTCATTTTTGATGGGACCGGCGGTTCCGGCCACCGGCACGGGTCTACCGGATTCGGTGATGACTTCTTGGTCGTTAGAGAGCACGACCATCGAGTTGGTCAACAATGCCTGGGACACCGGATCTTCCCCCTCGTCCGTGTCTCCACGGCCCACAGGTGCCAAAATGGATCCAATATTCAGGGTAGCTGCTTCCGAAGCTGAAATCCCCAGCAAGGCCTCTGCGGCCGGGTTCATATACGTGATGAATCCGTCTTGGCCACCGGTCACCACAGCATCGCTTACGCTATTTAATACAGCCGAGAACCATCGTTCCGAAGCCTTTAGCTTTTGGTCCACTTCGTGCTTATGCAGGGCAAGTTCCACGACGGTCTGTAGCGATTTATTGTCCACTGGCTTGAGCAGGTAACCCAGTGGCTCGGTCTGTTTAGCTCGTTCCAATGTCGCCTCGTCGGCGTATGCGGTGAGGAACACCACCGGTATGTCCAGCGTCTTGCGTATCTCCCCGGCGGCCTGAATCCCATCCATCTCGCCACTGAGGCGGATATCCATCAATATCAGGTCAGGTTGGACTAGGGAGACCAGGTTGACCGCGTCTTCACCCGAGTGGCTTGAACCGGGAACGGCGTAACCCAAGTCTTCTAATTTAGCCCGTAGATCCATTGCCACTATGGCCTCGTCTTCCACCACCACTATTCTTGCTTTAGGCATCAAATACCCCTCCGCACCTGGTTCGCCGGAAAGTTGATCTCGATTTTTGCGCCGTCGTTAGAAAACAGGGCCACCTGGCCCCCCAGTTGGGTGGCCAGGGCTTTAACTATGGTCAACCCCAGGGAATCGACTTGGGAAATGTCGAGACCTGGCGGGAAGCCGATCCCGTTGTCTCTGACCACCATGGTGTGTTGTTCTCCCTTGGTCTGGAGCTTGATACTGATCTCGCCTAAAGCTCGCCCTGGGAAAGCATGTTTCAGGGAGTTGGATACCAGTTCGTTGACGATAAGGCCGCAGGGTATAGCGGCGTCGATCCCCAGATTCACCCCGTCGACATCGACGACCAGGCCGATTCCCGATGCACCCAGGCCGTAGGAGCTGTAAAGCTCTGTTGTCAGGCTGTGGATGTAATCTCCAAAGTCGATCCTGGCCAGGTCGGGCGATTGGTAAAGCTTTTCGTGAACCAGCGCCATGGCCTTGATCCGGTCTTGGCTGGCTTCGAAAACCATCCGCGCCTGCGGGTCCTGAACGTCTCGGGACTGGAGATAAAGCAGACTGGAGACTATCTGCAGGTTGTTTTTTACCCGGTGGTTGATCTCTCGAAGCAACAGTTCTTTTTCCGCCAGCGATGCCTTGATCTGCTCCTCCGCTTCATGCCGGGCGGTTATGTCCCGGGCCAGCACCAGCACGGATTGAACGGACCCTGCGGCGTCAAATTCAGGCACCACCCTGGATTCATAGTGTTTGACTCCGGAACCGGTGGGGTATTCGATGTTGACGATCTCGGAGTTACCGGTCTTGATGGCTTTGGCGAGACACGATTGCCAATTCTTCACCACGTTTTCGGGCATTCCCAACTCTAGGTGGGTTTTCCCTATGAAGGCCGAAGGAGGAAGCCCCGTCAATTCCTCAATGGCCGGATTCACGTAAATATGGCGCATCTGATTATCGAAGCGGAGAATGATATCGGGCGAGTGTTCCAGCAAGGCCCTGTGCTCTGCCTCACTCTCGATCAACGCCGCTTCCGTTTCCTGGTGCCGCTTAAAAAGCACTGAGTTGGCTAAGGCGCCGGATATTTGCGTGGCCACCCGCTCCAGCAGGGCTGCCTCCCTGGTTGAATACACATCTAACTGTTTAGATTGAACCTGAAGCACGCCGATGACATCGTCACGGTAGATCAACGGCGCGCCCATGAAAGACCTCAGTCCAACGCGCCAGCTGGTGATCAAACTGGGAAAGGTATCCAACAAATGTTGTTTCGTAGTCGCTTCAAATATGACCGTGGTTTTTTTGAGCATGATGTCTTCCACCCAGCTTCCGGACAATGGCACCGAATCACCCGGCCG
>JADFPM010000301.1 GCA_022562335.1 Chloroflexota bacterium | reverse complement strand
GAAGTGCTGCAAAGCCGGCTCATCGCAGACCCTTTGACCCTATACCAATGCTGCCCCACCAGCGAGGGAGCCGCGGCGGCCGTGCTTTGCGCCTCGGACGCCCTGGACCGGTACGGCATAGACCGGCAGAGGACGGTTAAGATAGCTGCCGCGGTGCTGCGTTCGGGCAACTACAACGGGCGGGGCAGCGACCATTCGGCCTTCAGCCCCTACCGCACCGAGCCCGCCGCCCTGGAGGCCTACGAGATGAGCGGTTTGGGTCCCGAGGACATCGACCTGGCGCAGGTCCACGACGCCGCGACCATCGGCGAGCTCCAGCAGATCGAGTCCCTGCACCTGGTGCCCTTCGGCCAGGCGTGGGAAGCCACCCAGGAAGGGCGCACCGCCTTGACCGGCGATATACCGGTGAACACCGACGGCGGCCTGCTGGCCATGGGCCACCCCTTCGGCGCGTCGGGCATACGCATGATCCACGAAACGGTCATCCAATTGCGGGGCGAAGCCGGACCGCGCCAGGTGCCCGGGGCCAAGGTGGGGTTGGCCCAATGCTCCGGCGCCGGCGACGTGACCACGGTGCACATCTTTACAAAATAGCCGTCAGCTATCAGCATTCAGCCGTCAGCTTCCAGCGGTCAGCACCCGAGCCCCGGCCCCATTGTTAAGCGGGATTGCCGGAAAGCTGATGGCCGGTAGCTGAAAGCTGAAAGCTGAGAGCTAACGATGCCCACTTTCATCATATTGGCCGCCATGAAAGGCAGGTTTGTCTCCGACCGGGGCAATTCCTACGACAACTTTCAGATGATGGGTTACGTGGAATCCCCCAGCGCCACCGAAGCGGTTTCCACCTTTTTCGATGAACCCAAATACCCCATCCGTTGGGAAGACGTGGAATACCTGTGGGCGGAATCCCTGGCCGGCGACGAGGCCAACGCCCACTTCGGCGACTACGGCCGGGTGTACGTGGATTCCCTGCGCCGCCGCTGGGACCCGCCGGAGCAAAGTTAACGCCGGTCAAGCAATGGCGGTTTGGCGGTCTAGCGGTTTGGCGGTCTAGCGGTTTGGGGGTTTGGCGGTCTGATGGGAGAATCAGCCTTTCGCCCCAAAAAAAAGAAGCCCCGGCATTCAGCTCCGGGACTTCTGAAGAGATCGTCTGAGGATCGCGAATCACGACTCCCCGGGTTCACGTTCCTGGGTAGAGTCCTCCTTTCCGGTTGCCTCACTGGGGTCCTGGCGCTCTCCATCCCCCTGCTGGCGGTCCCTAAGATTGACCAGGGCCCGTTCCAGGACAGATACGGTCCAGCCGTTTAAAGATGTGCCGGCCCTCTGAGCCGCTTCCGCGGCCATGGTCTTTACCTCAGACGGCATGCGGACAAGCACCTTGGAGATGGAATCGCCGTCTATCACCACGGTGCGCTTCCTGCCTATATCGTCGGCCAGGAAGACGACCTCAGGCAACACCTTGCTTCCCTCCTGCACCAGCCGGATCCTGGAGTGCGGGGCTAGCTGATCATTCATCTCCTCTATCAGCTCATGAATGGCGTCTCGCGCCGCTGCTTCGACCAGCGGTCCAGAACTCTCCAAGAAACGTTCCAAGGCTTCCCGTTTTTCCGGGTCCTCAACCAAGGCCAAGGCCTTTTTCTGAGAATCTACGATTTTGCGCAGGTCAATTGGCATGATGGCCACCTCATCGTTAATATCATACCGTGCAGTTAAGCTATTACTATAATATCATAATGATATCATAAAGCCAAATCCGAATCAGTGGTTCGGACCAACGTCCACCCTGGGGAGATTCGGGGTCAAGGCGAGGAGGTTTGCCGGTGGTCATCGCCTTGAGATTGGCGGCATGTATCAACGCGGGAAGGGGCGCGGGGACCGGCGCGTTCAACATGATATGGCTGGTTCAGGGCCAGCCTACAGGTCTTTGGCGTACTCCCTGAGTTTGGCGAAGTCGGCCTGGTAGGCGGCCGCCAGGGTTCGGCGGTCGGTGCAGTGGAGCACGAAACGGGCGCCCTGGCCGATCCAATAGGTCGATAGCTCGGTGTTCTGGTGGTGGACCAACACCGGGATGCCCTTGGCCTCGCAGGTGTCTATGATCCCCTTGACCGTGTCTTTATACTCGGGCCGGTCGTACTGGTCGGGGAAACCCACCGAGATACTCATGTCGTTGGGGCCCACGAATATGCCGTCGATGCCCGGCACCTCGATCATCCGCTCCAAATTCTTGAAGGCGGCCACGCTCTCTATGCCGATGATGCAAATGCTGTTGCGATTGCGCTCTTCCAGATACGCCCTGGTGGCGTCGCTGATATGCTCCCCATTTTCCACCACATTCACGACGGCTTCCCCTTTCAAGGGACGCCACTTGGCGGCGGCCACCACCTCTTTCACCTGGTCCACCGTCTCGCAATAGGGGGCCAGGACACCGTGGGCGCCGGCGTCCAGGGCCATGGTCACGTAGTGGGAATCGGGTATGGGCACCCGCACTATGGGGACCGGGGACGACGGCCCAAAGTTGGCCAGATAATCCCCCAATTCGCCCCGGCTCCAGGGGCTGTGCTCGGTGTCAATCACCACGTAGTCCAGCCCCACGCCGGAGAGGGCCGGCACCCAATGGGGATTGCGGCCGAGGCTGATCATGGTGCCGAAAACCCGGCCGCCGGAATTCAGGATCGCTTTAAGCTCTGCGCCGTTCATTCTTTTGACCTCTTCAAATTCTCGTTTGCGGTTGGACGGAAAGCTAAGTGTCTTCCGTTCTACTTGAGCGTGTCGCAGGGCAGCAAGGTGGTTCGACAAGCTCACCACGAACGGAGGTGTTCCACCATAACGGGGATGTCCTACCATAACGGGGATGA
>JADFPM010000044.1 GCA_022562335.1 Chloroflexota bacterium | reverse complement strand
GGAGATCCCAGCAGCGGCCGCTGCGCCGGCGTTTATCTCAAGCACGTGAAGCACCGGCGTTTCGGGAGAGAACAGAGGCAGGCTCCGGTCCGATTGTCCCGGCTCGGGAGGAGGGACCTGGGCGCTGATGCCGGCCACGGTGCAATCGGCGTCTATCCAAAGCATGTCCAGGGGGAAACGCATGTCCTTCATCCAGAAGGTGTAGCGCTTCTCGTCGTCGTGAATAAAGAGCATGCCGGCGCCTGGGGCCAATGAGTCGCGGCCCGACAGTCCCTGGGTCCGCTTTTCCGGGGTTTCCGCCAGTTCGATGTCGAAGGCCGTACCGCCTACTATCACTACCGGGACCGCCGCCCCGGCAGGTTTGACGGTGGGATCTGGCGCTTGGGGATCCAGTGCTTGGGGATCCGGAGTCTGGGCGGTCGGCGCGGCCGTTGCGGTAGGGGTAGCAACTGGGGTTGATCCGGCGCAGGCTGCCAGCGCCGCCAAAGGCAAGAAAAGACCGGCGATAAAGATGGAGATGCTAGTGGGATTGGGTTTTTTGATTTCCATGTTCAGCGATGCCAAGAGCGGGCCGGCTATCAGCCTGGGAGGGTGCGGTGAAGTTTCAGGCCCATATTATGAGATGGCCCGCTAAATCACAAGAATGGGTCGGCCGGCAAGTCCCCTCCTAACCAAGGAGGGGATTTAGGGGAGGTCGAACCCCCCTGGGTTGGGACGACCCCCTGTGGGCGGGAGATTCACTAACCGCTGCCGCCCTGGGGCCGTCCCGATTGTATTGACTTCCAAGCTGTGACTGGGGTAGGCTGAGAAACGTCGAATCCGCTCGTGGGGATGAAAATATGACACAAGAAACCCAATCGGCCCTGACCCCTGAAATAAAGGCGATGATAGGCGTTGCCGGTGATGTGGTGGAAGGCTGGGGGGTGGTGGACACCGAATACCTGCGCCGGTTCACCCAGGCGCTCATGGACCCGGACCCCGCCTACTATGACGAGGAATATGCCAAGGCCAGCCGTTACGGCCAGGTGATCACGCCCCCGATCATGGTCAGCTATATGTCCAGCCGTATCAGGCCGGACCAGGAAGACCCCATAACCAAAGCATTCCTCGAGGACCCCATGTCCGACGGCATCGGCCGGGTGGAACGTCCCGGGGCCCTGCCCCCGGTGCCCACCGACCTGGTGCGGGTGCTCAACGCCGGCAACGAGTTGGAGATCTTCCAATATCCCAGCATCGGCGACAAGATATTCTTCCAACACAGGTATTCAGACATCCGGGAAAGGGTGGGCCGCGATGGCAAGCCCTTCCTCATCGTCACCAACGAAACCACCTACAAGAACCAGAAGGACGAGGTGCTCTGCATCACCAGAGCGTCCAGCATCCGCCGGTAGCCGGCCTGAACCCACTCCCGATAAATCGAGGTAGCAGCCATGACCAAAGCGCTGGAAGACCTGCTGAAGATGGAGCCCGAGGAGATCCTCAAATATAACGAAAGGCCAACCGCCGATCAGATACGCGCCAAGCAGCAGATCTATTACGAGGACGTGGAAGAGGGGATGGAGCTTCCCAAGTATATCTACCATCCCACGCCGACCCACCTGTTCCGGTGGAGCGCCGCCATCGAGAATTTCCATCGTATCCATTACGATCTGGATTTTGGCATGAACCACGACCGCAACCCCAGCATCCTGGTCCACGGTTCGTGGAAGCAGAGCGCGGTGCCCCAGTACATCAAGGACTGGACGGCCCCCAATGGCTGGCCGTGGAAGGCCAGGTTTGAACACCGGGCCATGTTGGTGCCGGGCGACGTGCTGATCTTGTGGGGTAAGGTCACGGGGAAGTCTGAAAAGAGCCAGATGGGCCTGATCGAATTGGAGATCGGCATGGTGACCCATGACGGCGTGGAGAGCATGCCGGGCTCGGCCACGGTGGTGCTTCCGTTGAAGAACGGTCCTCCCATACCGTATCCCTTCGTGCCGCCTACGGATTAGCCCTGCGCAAAGCCGGATAACCTATTCTAGAGATTCTATTCTGGGCAAGGGGAATTGCAGATGGCCCGTTTTATGGCGATTCATAATATCTCCGGCGTTACCGAAGAAGAGTTTCGGGAGAAGCTCAGCGCCATCAAGAAGTGGCGTCCCGACCGGAGGACCACCATACTGAAAGTCTACGGCGCCTTGGAAGATGGCATGTTGATCTCCGAATGTGAGGCGGTGGAGCAGTCCCACTTTGAGGACTGGATCAAGATGGTGGGCTGGCCCGCCGTGTCCATCCACAAGGTGGATGTCATTTGCCAGGTGGGCAACATCTGGAAGATGTGACCCCGGTCTGCCGGGACCCCTGATAGATTCCCGAACCAGGGACTTGGTGCCGCAAGCGAGATCCCCCGTCCTGATGAACCAGAAGCATCTAAGGGATGGGGGATTTTCTTTGTGTTCGCCCACGCCTCCCATGGCTCCGGCCCGGGTTGCGCCCGGCTATTGGTGATTCATCGATAGCCATGGGTAAACCGCAATGAATGTATGGGGTTTTATTCTGTCGGGCGCTCTCCGCCTATGCTAGCGTGAGTGGTCGAGGCCAAGCTGTTGCGGCTGGGTTTCGAAACTCGGGAGGTCCTTAAATGATAGCCCACCAAAGGTCCAGTAGCCATAGGATGAGGCCTACGGCAAAGAATTTACTCCTGATAGCAGCGGTGTTGGCCGTTGGCTCCGGTCTTTTAGCGGCTTGCGGCGGTTCCGAAGACCCGGTGGTTGGCACCTGGAATGCGGTTTCAACAGCTGGACCTCGAGTAGATGGGACTCTTTTGCATCGTCGAAGCACGGTGGAATTCTTCGCGGATGGCACCCTAAATGTACGAATTCATCGTACAAGCACAGTGGTAGTCTCCGAGGATGGGTCGCAAAATATAGCCGGGAGGTCCGGCGATTGGAGCTGGTTGGCCGACGATATTCTTAAGATCGAGTTCTCTGATGCGTCTTACCTGCTGGAGACTAGCCTAGATGATGACGAGTTGATTTTGCGGGACAGGGGTTACGGCGGGAACGCGGTGGTGACCTTTGAGCGAGACCTTTCAAAAAAGCCTCCTCCGGAACAATTGTCTAATAAAAATTAAAGGGCCTCAAGAAACCTTCCCCCGCGGGCGCCGTGAACCGGCCGGCCTCCTTTGGGCCGAAGTTCTGTTACTGGAAGCCTGGATTCAGTGGATGAGCGTGCCCCGGTCCACCCCGGTCCGGACCCTGCCGTACTCGGAGCTGATCTCCGCTCCCAGGATCAGGATCAGGGCGGACAGGTAGATCCATAACAGAAGGACCATGACCGACGTCAGGGCCCCGTATATCTGCTGGTAGGAAGCCAGGTTGTCCAGGTACCAGATGAATAGCCCTTTGGCGAATTCAAACAACACCGCGGCCACCATCGCCCCCGGCCAAACGTAGCGCCAGTAGGTTTTGCAGTTGGGCACTATCCGGTAGACCAGCAGGAATAGCAGGAAGTTCAGACCCCAAGGCAGAACCCGAAGGGCCACGTGCGCCAGACCCAAGCTGAGAAAGAAATCCTGTCCGGGAATACCCAGGTCCCGGCTTGGATCGGAGAGGAATTCTATCGCCGACGTGGCCGAGGTGGAGATCAGGAATATGGCGCCCACCACGAGAGACATGAGTAGCTGCAACGGTTTTGCGATATAAAAAGGCCGGTCGCGGGGCACGTCCCAGGCCCGGTTGATGGCGCGGCTGATGGCGCCGAAAACGGCGCTGGCCGACCAGAGCAGTCCGATCACGGCGCCGATGCCCAGCACCCCTCGCAACTGCACCACGTCGGACACGTTTTTAGATACGAGCTCTTCGGAGCCGGGCAGATACCCGGTCACGTAGGTCGTAAATGACTCTTCCAACGATCCTGAGGCCAGCACCTGACCCGATATGGCCAGCAGGCCAAGCAGAAGGGGAAATAGGGAAAAGAGGGCGTAGTAGGCAACCCCGGCGGCCAGGTGGGTAGCGTCGTCGTCGGCCATTTCTTTGGCCACTCGCCAGGCCAGCAAGAACGGGAGATTGGGGACCAAGGGACTGTCCTTCAGTCCCGCCCAGGCCCGTTGGGCCCATCTTTTGCCAGATGCCTGCCACTGGTAAAGCATGATGTCATTCTAGCAAGAGTTGTGGGTCAGGCCCTAGACGCAGCTTCCCGGAAAAGCTAGGTTTGGCCGCCTCTGGATATCTTGCCCCAGGCGCCCAGGGGCCAATAGCGCAGCCACACCCGGCCCAGCATTAGGCTTTCCTTTACCGGCCCGAACGACCGGCTGTCCTGGGTGTTCTCCCGATGGTCGCCCATGACGAAATACTCGCCGGGGTCCGTTATCCAGATGCGCGCCGTTTCCCTTACCGGGACATCGATCAGGCCCGCGCCGGTTCCCCTGGATGCGCCTTTCAGGTAACCCTCGGGCAATAGCGTGCCGTTGATGCGAACCGCGTCTTCATCCAGGAATATCTCCTCCTGGGGCAGGCCGATGATCCGTTTGATGTACACCTTCGATGGTATTCCGGGGCTTTCGAACGGCTGTCGAAACACCACCAGATCGCCACGCCGGTACGGCCCCCGGATGCGGGCGGCCAGCACCTGGTCGCCGTGGCTCAAGGCCGGCGACATGCTCTCGCCCTCCACCCGGTAACGGGCCGAACTTAATAGATCATTTAAGGTTTCAGCTAAGCCGGCAGGCATAAGTCTATGGGCCGATTATACCTTTACCATGGAGGCGTCATCGCGGTAGGGCAGTCGATGCCTAGCTATTGCTTGAATACTTCTCGCCGTCTCTGGACTATCCCAGCCTGGTCGCCTAGAATGGGGCGAATTCCTGATTGACCGGGAACGCGAACAGGGAATACGCACGGGAGGAGATCCATGGCTAACGGAGTCATACGCGTCGGCCTGGTGGGCGCCGGAGCCAACACGCGTCTACGGCATATACCGGGCATACGCGAGCAGCGGGGTGTCGAGATCGTGGGGGTGGCCAACCGCAGCCGGGAGTCGGGCGAGCGCATCGCCGGTGAATACGAGATTCCCAAGGTGTACGACAACTGGCGGCAATTGATCGACGACGACGATATCGACGCCGTGTGCATCGGCACCTGGCCGTACATGCACCGGACCCTGGTCTTGGAAGCTTTGGCGGCGGACAAGCACGTCTTGTGCGAAGCACGGATGGCCATGAACGCCAAGGAGGCCCACGACATGCTGGACGCCTCCCGCCGCAAGCCCCACCTGGTGGCCCAGATCGTTCCCGCTCCGGCCACGCTGGTGGTGGACGAGACCATCATCGAGCACGTGGCCAACGGATACCTGGGAGAGATATTGGCGGTGCGGCTCCGGGTCGCCGATGCCCATGGCAGGGTGGACGGCGGCGCCGCCGACACCTTTGTACATCCCGAAGCGCCCCTGCACTGGCGGCAGAACCGGGACCTGAGCGGCTACAACATCCTGGGGATGGGTATCTGGTACGAGAGCATAATGCGTTACGTGGGCCCGGCCGCCAAGGTCATTGCCATGACCAAGGTTTGCGTGCCCCGGCGGATGGATGAAGAGGGCCGCTTGCGCGCCGTTTCCGTCCCGGACCACGTCAACGTCATTTGCGAGATGGAGTCCGGCGCCCAGGCCGACCTGAGCTGGAGCACCATCACCGGCATGCAAACCGGCGCCGAGATGTGGCTGTTTGGGACCGAAGGGACCCTGGCCCTCAAGGGCCCGCCGATGACCAGCCTTTACGGCGGCCGCCGGGGAGACTCGGAGCTAAAGGAGATAGTCATACCCGAGAACAAGAAGGGAGGTTGGCGGGTGGAAGAGGAATTCATCAACGCCATCCGGGGGGAGGAGCCGGTCACCCGCACCCCCTTCGACGTTGGGGTTCAATACATGGAATGGACCGAGGCCGTGACCCGCAGTTCCCAGACCGGCCAGGCCATATCTTTGCCGTTGTAGCCGGGCCCCTTTAGAATAATCTACCGTAAGTTTCACAGGAGGATTTTTATGCCTGATCAAGAGATTCGAGTGGGGTTGATCGGCGCCGGGAAAAACACCCGGGAACGCCACATCCCCGGTTTTGATAAGGTTGCAGGACTGGAGATCGCCGCCGTGGCCAACCGCAGCCGTGAGTCGGGCCGGGTGGTGGCCGACCAGTTCAACATACCCACCGTGTACGACAACTGGCAAGAACTTTTGGAAGACGAAAGCATCAACGCCGTCTGCATCGGCACTTGGCCCTACATGCACAGCACCCTGACCATCGCGGCATTGGAGGCGGGAAAACACGTGCTGTGCGAAGCGCGGATGGCTACCACCGCCGATGATGCCCGGGCCATGCTCGACGTATCCAGGGCGCATCCGGACCTGGTGGCCCAGATCGTCCCTTCGCCCACTACCTTCAAGGTGGACCCGCTGCTTCAGAAGCTGATCGGCGAGGGTTACCTGGGAGAACTGCTGTCGGTGAATCTACAGTCTTTGGGCGCCGGCTTCGTCAATCATTCCGGGCCCATGCACTGGCGTTTCGACCGGGACCTCAGCGGCTTCAATATCTTGAATATGGGCATCTGGTACGAGGCTATGATCCGCTGGGTCGGCCGCGCCACCAGGGTCATGGCCATGACCAAGGTGAACGTTCCCTACCGGCAGGACGAAAATGGCAACCGGGTGGCGGTGACCATTCCAGACCATGCCGACATCCTGTGCGAGCTGGCCAACGGCGCCCAGGCCCATATGCGGTTCAGCACCGCCACCGGCCACGCCACCGGCAATGAGGTGTGGCTCTACGGCAGCGAGGGCACCATACGGGTGGACCACGCGTTAAACGTCTACGGCGGCAAGCGTGGCGATCCCGGGTTGTCGGAGATCGAGAATCCCGCGAGCTTGCAGGCATCCTGGAGGGTGGAAGAGGAATTTGCCAACGCCATCCGGGGCACCGAGACGATCACCCGGACGCCCTTCGACGTGGGGCTCCATTACATGGAGTGGACCGAGGCGGTGACCCGCAGCGCCCAGACCGGACAGGCGGTGTCTTTGCCACTGTAAGACCGGCTCCACCAGGATGGCTAAACCATCCAGACGGTTTTGCAAGACCATGGAAAGGGGCGGCCGGAATGCCGCCCCTTTTGTCTATTCAGCGGGTCTTGGATCGGTCCTTGATCCTGACAAGGACGCCGTTAACCCTTGGCCGGACCCACCATGACATCCTCGCCGTCGATGCGCACCTCGAAGGTGCGGAGGTTCTCGTCGGCGGGAGGCGTGAGCACCTCACCGGTGATGAAATTGAAAGCCGAGCCGTGGAGGGGGCATTCGATCTCGTCTCCGTTGATATCGCCCTCGGAGAGCACGGCATAGGCGTGGGAGCAAATATCCTCGCAGGCATAGATATTGCCCTCGTGGTTTATCAGCAATATCTGATCGTCTCCCACCTCCACCGATTTCATATCCCCGGGCGAGAGCTCACCTACATCCGCAACCTTGGTAAAGCCTGACTGGGCCATTTTCTGATCAACTCCTAATAGACTTTTACGCCGTTCCCGCCCTCCGCCCTGAAAGGGACTATCCAGGCATGGTCCGGCGGCTTTGGCCGGTTAGCCTAACATTATAGGATAAGGATTGGGGATTTTGAAAGGGCGCGCCGGTAGACAGCCCAGATAGGCATTGAATATAATGTCCGCTGGTGTGGAGAGGTGCCAGAGCGGCCGAATGGGCGCGACTGGAAATCGCGTAGGGGCTTCACGGTCTCTCGCGGGTTCGAATCCCGCCCTCTCCGCCACCCTGCTACCCTCCTATTTTCCATTCCAGAATCGCGAATCCGTTTCTTCAGTTTACGCTACCGGAAGATAGCCCCCCTTTTCCCCCTAGAGTCCCAAGGCCCGATAGACCTCCGGATTGGCGCACTGCTCCATTCGATTGCCCTGGATCCCTGCGGCCAAGTTTCTGGCGGCCAGCAGGCAGGTGGTCCGGCGGGAGTCCACCGAGGCGCTGCCTATGTGGGGCGATATAACCAGGTTATCCAGGGTGAGCAGCGGGTCATCGGGGGGTATGGGCTCCGGGTCGGTCACGTCCAGCCCGGCAGCCTGAATCCAGCCTTCTTTCAGGGCAGTGTACAGGGCTTTGGGGTCTACCACCGGTCCCCTGGCCAGGTTGATGAGAATGGCGGTGGTTTTCATGGACCGCAGCTCCGCCTCGCCGATGTAATGGCGAGTTTCCGGCGTCAGAGGCAGGTGCAGGGAGACAAAATCGGCGGTGGACAGCAGGATGTCCGGTTGGACCCAGTCCAGGCCGTATTGGGTCTCCAGATCGGGTTTCCTGGTGCGCGAGTGGTAGATGATCTTCATGTCGAAGCCCCGGCCGCGCTTGGCCATTTCCAGGCCGATCTGTCCCATTCCGATGATGCCCAGGGTCGCTCCGTGGACCTCGGCGCCAAGCCAATGCATGGGGTGGTAGGCCAATCGCCAGTTGCCCGCCCGCAGCCACCGGTCTCCCTGGGATATCCGGCGGGCGGCGTCCAGCAGAAGCCCAAAGCCCAGGTCGGCGGTGGCCTTGGCCAAAACCCCCGGCGTGTTGCCGACGGGGATCCCCCGCCGGGTGGCTTCGGCCAGGTCCACGTTGTCCAGACCCACGCTGACCTGGCTGATGGCCTTGAGTTCCGGCGCGGCGTCCAGCAATTCTTCGTCCAACCGGTCCATCACGTTGGTCAGCAGGCCGTGGGCGTTGGCCGCCTTTTCCCGCAGCTCCTGGGGCGACGGCGGGTAATCCCCCGGCCAAACCTCAAGCTCGGCGAAGGGCGACAGCAGGTCCAGCGCTTCGGGGAAGATCCGGCGGGTGACGAAAATCCGGAGAGAACTCATATGGCCTCATTGGCGATCAAGGTTGGTTGGTCTTTTCTATGAATTCTAGCGAAGGGGGATGGGATTTGCCAGAAAGTCCCACCCGGGGTCTAGGATAAGGCCAATGTCTTTCGATATGTTTATCCGAATGGATCGGGCAAGGGCGAATCTGAAACTCGCCCCTGCCATGGCAACGATGCCATCGATCTCTTGCATACCCCACGGGAAGGCCCTGGTGCTATACTTAGCCGCTGAATCTGGCTCGGGGTCTTACACCCGCGCATAGAGATTGAGGCCGGTCAGGATTAGGAGGATGGAATGGCCCTGTTTCTGAACGAATCGGAAGTGGCGAGTCTGCTGCCCATGGATGAATGCATCGACGTGCTGGACCAGGCTTTTGCCCATGCCGGCGCCGGTGACACCGAGATCAAACCCCGGTCCCGGATGAGGATGCCCAACGGATTCTTTCATTTCATGGCGGCGGCCGACGCTGGATCGGGCGTCTTCGGCTATAAGGCCTATCCTTCCTTCGCCGGTTCCGGCGGCGCCAAGATGATGGTCATGCTCTTTGATTATGAGACGGGCCAGCTATTGAGCTGCATGGAGGGAGGCCGGCTGGGGCAGATCCGCACCGGCGCCGCCTCGGGCCTGGCCACCCGCTACATGGCCCGGGAAGACGCCGCCACCGTGGGAGTCATCGGGACGGGCGGTCAGGCACGGACACAGCTTGAGGCAGTCTGCGCCGTGAGGCAGGTGCGTCAGGTAAAGGTTTTCAGCCGGCGGCAGGAACGTCGAGAGCAGTTCGCCCAGCGTATGAGCGAAAACCTGAAGTTGGAAGTGATTCCGATGGACGACGCCCAGTCCTGCGTGGCCGATTCCGACATCGTGATCGTGATCACGTCGGCGAGGGAGCCGGTGCTGATGGGGGAGTGGTTAATGGAGGGGGCCCACGTCAACGCGGCCGGCGGCAACCATTGGATGCGCCGGGAGATAGACGAGACGGCGGTGGAGCGGTCCCAGTTGATAGTGGTGGACGACCTGGAACAGGCCAAGATCGAGTGCGGCGACCTTATGTGGCCCGAAGCCCGAGGCGCGTTCCGTTGGGACATGGCCCACGAGCTGAGGGAAGTGGTGTCGGGTGCGGTGAAAGGCAGGCCATCTCCCCAGGCCATCACCCTCTTCGAGTCCATGGGTATTGCCCTTGAGGACATCGCCGCCGCAAATCTGGTCTACCGCAAAGCGTTGGACCAGGGGATCGGCCAGGAACTGCCATTTTGAATCAAACCGGTTGATTTGATCCGGCAGTCTCCCGCTTCTGGGATTGCCCAGGGACCATGTAAAACCGGGCATTTTATCGACATGGCCCAAAAAGCGAAAAGCCCCCGCACCTGCGGGGGCTTTTCGTGAGTACAGGGTTTGGACTTAGACGATTAACCGGCTGCCGCCCGTGTGCTCAGCCTCGGCGAGCTTGTAGGCTAGCCGTTCCTGTTGGGTCATGGCCGGGCCCGAGACCCAGTCGTAAATCACCATGATTTGATGTGCAACCTTGTGCATATTATTCTCCTTATGCCGATGGGCCGGGGCTGTGGAAACCCCGCCGATTTTTTCTAGAGTTGGTTTTTCAACCACCGGGCTCGAGCCGGTTTTTCTTCGGGTTGGGCGTGCCAGAGTGACCATTTTCCCTTTGTTAGACCCCCTAAATCGATTGATCGGCCGTTCTGGCAGAGATGCTCTGTGAACATTATCTGAATGGGCAATAGTGTCAGTCGGTCTATATCTTCATATAGAATAAACCTTTACTACCCCCATGTCAAGAGATATTATCATCTAGTTAATATCTGTGAATATAGGGTGCTAGCACCTATGGGTCTGGGTGACAGCAGCGTCCTGCATCAAAGCGCGCCACATCAACCAGGCGTGGGAAGACCAGTTGAGCCACTTGGCGAAGGGGGATGGTTTGGAGCCGGGCTGGCTTAGGCGCCCGGTTTAGGTTCTCTGGGGATAAAGGGACCGGCGCGGGGATTTGGGGGAGACGGTGGCGATGGGCTCCCGGCAGGGGCCCAAAACGTAGCATAGATCCGGCGCGTCCCGCCAGGATATGTGTTTCATGCTGCCTCGAAATCGGATCGATGGCTAAACGGCTTGATCACCGATAGGCTGGGGCCGGTTGCTTAAAGGCCGAGCTTTCCTGGGTTCATGATATTCGCCGGGTCCAGGGCCTGTTTGATGCTTCGCATCACGTCGTGGCCGACGCCCATCTCCCGGGCCAGCAGGTGGTTCAGCTTCACGCCTACCCCGTGGCAATACTCCATGGTGCCGCCCATGTCCTGTGAGAGGGTGAGGACTTTTTCCACCACCGCCGCCAGGTTCTCTCGAAATTCCTCCCCGGCGCCCTCATCGGGGGCAACCAGCATGGAGTACAGTTCCGGCCGGCTCCAGATGGCGAACTCGGTGACCCGCACGCCGGTGCCTTTCATTATCTCCTGGCAACGGCGCCGGTATTCCAACACCTTTGATATGGGCAGGGCCATGTGCAGGTAGTCGAAGTTTCGCCCGGCCCTTCGCTGCCACTTTTCCTTGCGGGGCTTGCCCAGGGAGGTGCGTTTGTAATTTTGTCCCGATTGGTGGCGCACCCGCCAATACGCCTTGGTCGGCTCCGGGCCGGCGGGCCGGCCGCCCATCTCGGTCAATACTTGGATGGACCGTTGGTGGTTTGCCGCGACACCCTCTTTAAAACCCTCGAACAGCAGTTGCATCCGGACCGCGCCGTCCTCTTCGGACAGGTCAAGCAGTGTAGGCCGGATCCCCAGGGCCAATAATTCCGCCGCCGCTTCGAAACCGTGGTCGAAATCGTCAAAGTCCACGGCGTCGAACACCCGGGCTTCCGGCAGGCGGAAAACCTGGATGGTGGCCTTGGTGATGACCCCGAACACGCCTTCGCTGCCGATGAAAAGATGGTTCAGGTTGGGGCCCGAGGAGTATTTGGGGACCGGGAGCGTGGACATCACCCGCCCATCGGGCAACACCGCCTCCAGGGCCACCACCTGGTTTCCCATGGGGCCGAATGCGGCCGCCCGGTAACCCACGCCGTTGGTCGAGATGGTCCCGCCCACCGTGGCGATGTCCACGCTGTAGGGGTCGTGGCCCGGCATGAGGCCGTGCTCCGCCAGGGCATCGATCAAATCTTGGAGCACCACCCCCGGCTCCACTTCGGCGGTCAGGTCGGTGGCGCTGATGCTCAGGATATGGTTCATGCGTTGAAGGTCCAGGATGATGCCGCCCCGGACGGGGATGGTGCCTCCCATGACACCGGTGCCGCCGCCGTAGGGGACAACCGGAATGCCGTTTTGGGCCGCCAGGCGCACCAGGTCAGCCACCTCCTGGGTGCACGATGGCCTCACCACCAGGTCGGCCAGCTTATCGAAGGCATCTTCGGCGCCAAAGGCCCGGAAGGGATTCAGGGCGTCGGCGGAATACCGGTCCAGATCGTAGGGGTCGCTCAAAACGTTATCCGGCCCCACGATGCCGGCGATGGATTGGACGGTCTCGCTGCTTAGCATGGGCCTCCAGGTGATACGGTTACCGGCGAATCAACCATCGGGCCGGAGCGATGATCGGGTCTATTCCGGCGTAGCGCGGTGCCGCTCAGGGAGATGTTGGGGAGATCGGGCGGTCCAAATCTGCTTGGCCCACACCCCGGTTTTTTCTCCGGGGTCGTTATCTACGGGGTCCTTAACCGTGGGCCCGGTAGTGCCACTGGGTGCCCTGGGGGGTGTCTTCCAGGGTGACTCCCTGCTGGTCCAGGCTTTCCCGGATCTGGTCGGCCAGGGCGTATTGCTTGGCCTCGCGCAGCTTTTCCCGGGTTTCCAGCAGCATATCGATGAATGGCTTGGCCGCCAGTTGGTCCTGGCCGTCTCCACCGGTGTCTTTGAACGTCAGGCCCAGGATACCCCCCAGGTGGCTCAGGCATTCTTGGGCTTGTTTTATGCCGTGGCGGGCGTCGATGGCGCGGTTGATCTCCCGGGCCAGGTCGAACAGGGAAGCCAGGGCCCGGGGCGTATTGAGATCGTCGTCCATGGCCTCCAGGAACCGCTGTTTAAAGGGGGCGGGATCTAAGTGCTCCTGGTCCGGCCCTGAATCCTGCATGGCGTCCGGCGCCGGGCGCAGGGCGTGGCGAAGGCGTTCGGCGCTGCGTTCCATGGCGGCGCAGCCCTCTTCGGTGTATTGCAGCGGGCTGCGGTAATGGGAGCTCAGGAAGTACAGGCGCAGAGACTCGGCGCTGTACCGGCTCAGGGCATCTTCCACCGAGACCAGATTGCCCAAGGACTTGCTCATCTTGTCTTCGCCCAACCGGAGCAGGCCGTTGTGCACCCAGTAGCGGGAGAACGGTTCGGCGCCGGTGATGGCTTCGCTCTGGGCGATCTCGTTTTCGTGATGGGGGAACACCAGGTCCTG
>JADFPM010000300.1 GCA_022562335.1 Chloroflexota bacterium | reverse complement strand
GCCGGCCGCCGCCGTCTCTACATCCTGGGCTTCTGCATATTCGTCTTGGCCGCCGCCCTGGCCGGGTCTTCCCGTTGGTTAGGCCTCCCCACCCTGATCACAGCAAAAATCGTTCAGGGCGTCGGCTCGGCCATGATCCAAGGCAACGGGATGGCCACCATCATCGCCGTGTTTCCGGGGGACCAAAGGGGCAAAGTCCTGGGCTACCACCTGAGCGTGGTCGGCGCCGGGGCCATCGCCGGTCCCGCTTTGGGAGGCCTGCTGATCAGCATCTGGGGCTGGCAGTCGGTCTTTTTCATCAACGTCCCGGTGGGGATCGTCACCATAGCCGTCTCCGCCCTGGTGCTGCGGGACCAGATAAACCCAGGGGAGTCCGGCCCGAGTCAGCGCCAAACCTTCGACTGGCTGGGGGCCCTACTGTCGGGAGCGGCCCTGTTGACAGCCCTGCTCACGGTGGGCAACGGCGCCCAGGCCGGCTGGACAAGCCCGGTCATTTTGACCGGCGCCGGCGCCGCCGTTCTCTTATTTGCCGCGTTCATCTGGTGGGAACTACGGACCCCTTCACCCATGCTGGACCTGCGGCTGTTTCGCCGAAAGCTATTCGCCCTGGGAGTGGCGGCGGGTTGGATCTCGTTTTTGGGAAGTTCCGCCTCCCGGTTCCTGATGCCCTTCTACCTGCAAAGGGTGTTGGAGTTCAGCCCCGGACAGGTGGGACTATTGATGATTCCCCCCGCGTTGGCCCTGGTGTTGGTTGGTCCATTCAGCGGCCTGCTTTCGGACAAGTTCGGGTGGCGGGCCCTCACCGTCGGCGGTATGGCCCTATCCACCGTGGCCTGGTTCGGCATGGCGGCACTATTAGGCGGGGATTCGCCATCGGGGGACCTCCCCGGGAGGTTGATTGTTTTGATCATATTGATGCTGGTTTTCCAGGGAGCGGGCACGGCCCTTTTCAATTCGCCAAACAACAACTCCATCCTCAGCGCGGTGGAGCGTTCCAGCTACGGCGTGGTGGCATCATTGACCCAACTGATCAGAAACTCGGCCAACGTCACCAGCGTGGCCGTGGCAACCACCATCGTGGTGATGGTCATGGGCAACCGTGGCATCGAACCCAGCCTGGACGCCGTCTCGCCCCAGGTCGCCGGGGCCTTCGTCGCCGGGTTGCATTGGGCATTCATCTTCATGGGAGGCGCGCTGGCGGTGGCCTGCGCTATCTGCGTTTTGAGGGGTGAGCGGGCCAGACCTGCACCGTCTGTACCGGAGGCATACTCAGGGTCAGACGAGGCGCCAAAAGCGGTCGCCCGAACGTCAGATCAATGAACCGCGCAGTCAAAACGCTTGACACCATTTACTCTAGCTGTCAGACTACTGGGCATTCCCAACCTTGGTGAGCGGTCAGCGTGAAGAATTTGGCCCTCTCCAAAACTCTGGTCAGGCGACAGGAGGAAGATATGGCTGATGCTAAAGTAGAAGTTCGACTAAACGGTCCCCTGCGGGTATACGGTGAGATCGAAATAGTCGACGCAGACGGCAAAAACTACACCGTGCCGGAAGGGCAGTGGGTCTCGTTCTGCCGTTGCGGCAAATCCGAGAAAAAGCCCTTCTGCGATACCGCCCACCGGGACTGCGGCTTCGAGGGCGAATCTAAGGCCTATTAGCGGCTATCGGGGCCGGGTCCCACAGAGGTAAACCCCCGGTCCAAGGGTGATTGATTAGCCTAAAAGAAACAGGGGCGAGGAAATCCTCGCCCCTGTTTTCGTGTGTCACGGCCGGAAACTTAGAAATATCTACCGCCAAGATTGAGGGCCGGCATCCAGGTCTCAATGGGGCCGGAACAAGTTCTTGACTGACCTAACCGATTCCAGCCTTTCCTTTACCATACGGTCGGCGGCCTGGGAGGTGGGAATCTCTTCGTTCTCGGAGATTTGGGCCACCCGGCCCATGATCTCATAGATGCGTTCGGTCTTTTCCCTGGCCCGGTCGGGATTGTATGGCGTCCCGATCTCGGCCGAAGCGTTGATTATGCCCCCGGCGTTGATTATATAGTCGGGCGCGTAAAGGATGCCGCGGCGGTGCAATTCTTCGCCGTCGGCGTCCCCCGCCAGCTGGTTGTTGGCCCCTCCGGCGACGATCCGGCATTTCAGCCGGGGGATGGTGTCCCTGTTCAAGACGCCGCCCAGGGCGCAGGGCGAGAAGATATCGCAGTCGGCATCGTAGATCTTTTCCGGCTCCACCACCTTGATCCCCATGTCCCGGGCCCGGTCCACGGCATCGGAATAGACGTCCGCAACCACCAGATCAGCGTCTTCCTTCAACAGGTGATGGGCCAGGTGGAAGGCCACTTTGCCAAAGCCTTGAATAGCGATCTTCTTGCCCGCCAGGGAGTCTGAATCCCAGGTCCGGCGGGCACAGGCCTTCATTCCCATGTAGATTCCCAGCCCGGTCATTATCGACGTGTCGCCGCTGCCCCCCGCGGTGGTGGGCAGGCCCACCACATGGGCGGTCTCCAGCCGTACGTATTCCAAATCACGTCCCGTGCTCCCCACGTCGGTGGTGGTTATATACCTTCCGCCCAGGGCTTCCACGAACCGGCCATAAGAACGCAGCATGGCCTCGGTTTTTTGTGTATGGGGATCGGCGATGATCACCCCTTTGCCGCCGCCCAGCGGTAGATCGGCCGCCGCCGACTTGTAGGTCATCGCCCGGGAAAGCCGAAGCGCGTCCCTCACGGCCTCTTCCTCGTTTTCGTAGGGCCAGATACGCAGCCCGCCGCACGCCGGACCCAGGGTCGTGTCGTGGATGGCTATCACCGCCTTCAGACCCACCGCCGGGTCGGAAAACATCGTGACCTGTTCGTGGCCCCAATCGCCCATGTATTCTAAAACGTCCATTTATCC